>NZ_JBVVPR010000059.1:0-35099 GCF_055811835.1 Bradyrhizobium sp. WSM4874 | reverse complement strand
ACATTAGCGCCTATTCCAAAGCCGACAGCGCCCATCGCGCCGATTGCAAACGCTCCCCAACGGGCTTCCACGCCCGATCCTCCCCGGCCGTTGAGCTGGGACAGCTCCGAGCGAGAGCACATCAGCAAGCGAGTTGCGAATTTTAAAGTGCATCAAGAGCGCGTGCAGCCAGAGCGCGAGGAATATTGTTGCCGCACGATGCAGCGGACACGCGATCTCGCGAGAGGCCAAGGCTTAGAGGAGCAGACCTAAGTGCACGCAAAATGCGCGTAACTTTGCTAATTCCGCCATCAGTCCCCGGCGGCCGTCGCCGCGAGCTTGTCGACAAGGTGCGAAGTGACTGTAAGGTGTCGGTCAGGCGGGCCTGCTCCACGCTTCGGGTGATCGCGCTCTTTACGTCTACAAGTCGAAGCGCGGCGACCAGGCCGCTCAAACACCGGATCAAGGACATCCGCGCGACGCGGGTGAGATACGGCTATCGGCGCATTCATGTGCTGCTGCAACGGGAGGGCTGGGCCGTTAACGTCAAACGGGTCTATCGCCTGTACCGGGAATTGAGCCTGCAATTACGCAACAAAACGCCCAAGCGCCGCGTCAAGGCCAAGCTGCGAGAAGATCGAACCGATGCCAAACAGATCAACGAGACCTGGGCCATGGACTTCGTTCACGACCAGCTGGCCACCGGCCGCAAACTCCGCGTGCTGACGATTGTCGACCTCTTCAGCCGCTTCTCGCCGGCGGTCGATCCGCGGTTCAGCTATCGAGGCGAGGACGTTGTGCTGACTCTGGAGCGCATCTGCAAAACCGTCGGTTACCCGTACCTGTTGCGCAGATTGAAGATCGAGCGGCCCGACAATGCGGGGGCAATGGACATCACCTACATTCCGATGCGGCGTGGCTTCGTCTATCTCTCGGCGGTCGTCGATGTGTTCAGCCGACGGGTCCTGGCCCATCGCGTCTCGATCACAATGGAGGCGGCCTTCTGCGTCGAAGCGGTCCAGGAGGCGTTGGCGAAGCACGGCAGGCCCGAGATTTTCAACACGTACCAGGGCAGCCAGTTCACCAGCCTCGAGTTCACCGATGTGCTGCTGGACGCGAAGATCGCCATCAGCATGGACGGCAAGGGCGCCTGGCGCGAAAACGTGTTTGTCGAGCGGCTCTGGCGCACGGTCAAATACGAAGAAGTTTATCTCCGCGCCTACGACAGCGTGTCCGAGGCGCGAGCGTCAATTGCCAAGTATCTGGCCTTCTACAATCAGGGACGCCCTCACTCGAGCCTTGACGGGCGCACGCCCGACGAGGCTTACTTCGGCACGAAAGCTATGGTGATGGCCGCATGACCCTCGCCGACGATTTTGTCGTCGCTCTGGTCGGGCTACGCCCTCCCGACGCAACGACAAAATCGTAAAGCCCCGCGTTCAGCATAACCCGGCAGGAATCCACTTAAATCCAGCGGGGCGCTGTCCAATCAACCGGGGCCAGCTCTAAACGGAGCGGCCCTTTTCCAACTTAGCCTCTGGTCCCAAACCGGGGTGCATTTCAGAAGCATGCCTAGAGATCAAAACGAGAGCAGGAATGAGCATCACCGAGACTGACACATCGCCTGTACTGATCGGATGGGACCAAATCGGCGAAGATATGAGGTGCATCGCGGAAACTGCTAGACCTTTGATGACGAATGGCCGTGGCCATTCCTGTCGGCCGGTAAATAGGCAGGCGTCGCGCATATCGCATCGAGCTATGGCGGAAAAGATGAGCTCGGGCGCGCGGCGGTAGGTGGTGTCGGCCGGAGCGGATCGTTGCGACAGGCTGCATCGCGAGCATGCGGTGCGTGCAATTCGGGCAGGCGCAAACGGTTCGACCGGGCCGGTCGAGGCACCGCGAGAGCGCAAGCGTCGATATGGCGCTACGATCAAGGACGCGATGAGCGCGTTGTGGGAGGCGTCGGATGGTGTGCGGCAAGCGGCTCAAGGGCCAAGTTTCGTCAAGTCCTGCAGCTACGCGAATCATGAGGCTCGCTCCTTTTGTGTCTCGATCGACGGCAGCAGCCCACCGTGGATCTTTGCCTCAAAGCTCCGCAGCCGCTGATAGATCGAGATCAGTTCGACGATCGTGCTCCAGGAGTTGACGAGATACTGAAACGAGGTTCGCACTTGCGTGAACGCGTTGAGGATCTGGTTCATCGACCCGAGGGTGATCTTGCCCGCGATGATTGTGGGCGCAAGGAGCAGATAAGGAAAGATGACGTCAGTCTGCAGATAGACGATTCGGCCGATATTGAAGTACATGAAGTTCAGATAGAGCCTAAAGTAATTCCTGCGAATGTCGCTAAACAGCACGCTCAATGTCGGCGCATTGGCACGCGCCGTATCATCCTCGCCGAGCACGAGCTCCTTGCGATAGGCCGCTTCGACCCGCTGATTGAAAAATTCAATTCCGGGCAGGCGGATGCCGATAAGCGCGAGAACGCCGGTGCCCAGGATCGACCAGATGACAGCGGCGAACACCAGCGGATAGGGAATCGAGCCGAACAGAGGCAGGTCAGTGACGTTGCTGGACAGCCTCACCAGAACGGGCAGAAAGGCCAAGAGCGTCAGCATCGCACTGATGAGATTAACGCCTAGACTCTCCATGGTGCTGGCAAAGCGCATGGTGTCTTCCTGAATCCGCTGGGAGGCTCCTTCGATCGTGCGCAGCCGTGGCCAGTTCGCGACGTAAAAACCGTTCATCGCCGTGCGCCAGCGGAAGATGTAGTGGCTGACGAAAAATCGCGTCATCACGCCGACCACGACGGCCACAAGCGCAATCCCGGCAAAGGTCGACAACTCGCTGTAGAACTGCGCGACTGTTACCGCCGCCGACTTCGAAAGCGCAGCCTGGATCAGGTCGTAAAACGGTCCGTACCAGCTGTTGATCGCGACCGAGACCTGGACCTGAAAGTAAGAGGTGAACAGGATCAGCGCTGAACCAAGAATGGACCACGTCGCCCAGGGATGCGGGGCAAATAACATCCATGCAACGGCGAACACCGTAACGGTCAGCGCAAAATATAGATCGAACCACAGCGCCGAGGCCGACCAGAACGTCGCAAGCCCAATCGGCTTGTCCGAGGATTGAAAGAGATTGCCGGCAAAACCATACCAAACCGCCATCGCGAATGCGGCCCAAAGAATTGACGACGCAAAGAACAACTTTGGTCGCGGGAAGAATGAAACAAACATGCTCGCTGTCCTTTATCGACTTAGAACTTCAGCTCAGAAGATGAACTCACCGGGTCCATTGGCCACCTCGCTCCTCACAAGAGACTACTCACGCGCACACCCAAGCGCTCGCGCGAGGGTCATCGAGCATCCAATATCTGGCGGCAAGCGTAGGAACGGTCGGCAAGCGTTATCGGCGGTCTGGGCATGGCGGTGTGGTAGGAAGCCTCGGGTGGAGAACGGCTCGCTGAACCAATAAACAAGATCCCTTCGGGCCGCATCCTTCATGCGGGAGGGCGGAGGTTGTGATTGGGATGCTCTGTCGACCGCGGGACACAGCCGCCTCTGCGACGAACGGGGCAGCATCTGCAGGGCATCGGTTCAATCGAATAGACTTTCATCTGATCTCTCGGGCCGGTGGGTGCAACACGAGCATGGTCGTAACGGGGTCTTTAGTGGCGGCACGGGACAAGAGCAAGAGTTTTGCAAACCGCTTCACCCTTCTCACTTGCGGTGTGGTTTGCCACATCTGACTTGCCGTGCGCTTACTCCACTGAAATCAGCGGCCCGCTGCTCGCTCTCTCTTACGCAGTCTACGCTCGCACGCGAAGGTGCACGGCAACGCTCTTGGAGATGATCTGCGACGCCGCAACCTGACGCAGCGTTCGGTTCACGCGTCTCTTTCGGCGCAAATGTTGCGATGCAGTTACAGCAGTTCGCGTCGACGTTGTTAACACGCACGCGGCTCGGGGCACTCAAGGCATGAGAGTAGAAATGAAGAACTTCTTGCTTACGACCGTGAGCATTGTGGCGCTTGGCGCAATTGCGTCCGCATCCGGTGCAGACCTGGCTGCGCAGCCCGTCCAACCTCTCTACTCTAAAGCTCCGCAGCCTGTCGCGGCTGCAATTTACGACTGGATCGGCCTCTACGTCGTGTGAACGACGGCTTAGGCTCAAGCTCCAATTGCTGGGACTACTATCTCTGAGGGCTGTCATGATGCGACCGAAATGCTGTCCTTCGCGGTCATCGACTGCGCATGTGTGCTGATGTCGTCAAGCAGCTATGGTGGGTTCAACGTGGCGTGTTGAGGTATCCGCGGCCACTACGACCAACAATGCGACGCTGAGGATTGCCCATTCCAGGATCCGCAGCTCGGAAAAGCGGTCACATCCGCTCAGGACACTTAGTGAGGGGCACCACGTTGTCCATGTGGACCGGAGCTGAGCGTGTGCTTTGCCGCTTCACGACCTGTTCAAGCACAAGAGCCTCTATTGCGAGCTCATCTGCCAAGCGTCGGAAGAGTTCGTGCTTTTGCGGGTCGCTTGCTCTGCTGCTCATAACGGCCAAATCCGCAGCATCGGCGCGGAGCTTGTTCAATTTTTCCATGAGGTCGTTCATCTTGTCGCCAGATCCCAAATCCACCTCACCCCCCGGCGCTCCACTCTCATCTGTTGATTCCAAGCCTCTGCATCTTAACAACGACCGCGCGAATTGCTGTAATCGCCTCGCAACAGTCGCGCCGAGAGAAATGTTCGAACCGAACGTCGCGTTAGGTTGCGTCCTTGCAGATCAGCCCAGCGCTTCATACTGTCTCACACCAGAGATGGACATGCATGAGGAGCGGCGCATCCAGATCGAGCAGGAGCTTCGCGGGGCCGTCATGGCCGATTTTATCGAGCTGCACTACGCGGCCGTGGTTTCGCTCAAACACGATGCATCATCCGGTTCGAAGCGCGGCGCGCTGGAAAACAGGATTTGGAGGCATGTTCCGCCGGAGGTGCTTATTGCGACGGCAGAAGAAGCCGGATCATCGCGCTCGGAGGTCCGCTTTTTCGCCGCGCCCGTTTGGATGCCAGTTGGACGGCACGACCGTAGCGCTCGCGCGGGCGGCACTGGTCATGGTTGCGGCGCGGGTGATTGTAGTTTGCCGGCCAGGCATTGGGTCGCTCGGGCTGGTTCATGTTTTCGTGGGTCACGGTCCTTTCCGAGATCGCGCAGCGCCTCACGATGATGTCCGGGCCGGGCGCCTCAACGTTTGCAGGGGGAGGGCCGAGGCGCGACCAGCCGAATGAACGAGGTCGCCTCAACAGCTCGGCCCATGCGAGAATGGCGTTGCTGGTGAGCTCGCTGCCGTTGTCGCTGACCACCACGCTGGGCTTGCCACGCTCAATCATCAGCCGGTCTAGTTCCCGCGGGGCTGCGGGTAATCCTTAGGGCGGAGACATTGGCTAGAAGGCATGCCAAAGCACCTACCTGGGTTGGCAGGTTGCTAACTATCCTGCCGTGCGTAGACTTCTTGAGCGACGATTTAGCGGAACAAGATCACCTTGCAATCTCAAACCGTGCTTTCGGCTGCTTGCAGAAGGCTCATCCTTCGATGAATCTACATCCATCCAGCTCACGTCCTATCGGTCCTGCGTCCTCAATTTACAGCTCTGCGCTCGAAAGCGGCATCATGAACGCTGAGTCGGGCATCACCTCGGCGCATGCGAGCATTCGGGCAAGAACCGTCTGGACGATTGTCCTCGGCTTTGCCGCCGATCCACTGATGCGTTGGAGTTGGCCGGACCCTGGCCAATATGTTGGCAGCATGACTCAGTTCATCGAGGCTTGTGGCGGACGGGCATTCGAGCATGGCACAGCATACGTCACGGGAGAGAGCCGCGCCGCGGCCCTGTGGTTGCCTCCCGGCGTCCAGCAAGATGAGGATGCACTGGACACCATCATGGCGGTGTCCCTGCGCCCGGAAATCAGCGAACATATGGCACACGTGCGCCGGGGAATGGCCGAACATCATCCGTCCGAGCCACATTGGTATTTGCCCCTCATCGCGGTCGATCCGAACTGGGTCGGACGAGGGCTTGGCACATTGCTGATGAAGTACGCTCTTCAAAGATGTGATGAGCAGGGCGTCGCAGCCTACCTTGAAAGTTCGAATCCTGAGAACATTCCGCTTTACCAACGACACGGATTCAAGATTATTGGAGAGATACAGCACGGCTGCTCGCCGCCACTCACGCCGATGTTGCGAAAGGCGAATTGAGCGGAATTCTGAGCCGATTCGCATGCTTCGGCTCCGAGAGCGTCCTTGCACGCTCCGAGCTGAGGCGCATTGCCTCATCCAGAATGTTCTGGGCAAGTTCTCGGTGGTGATAGGGGCGGTGCCATCAAAGTGGTTCAGCGGCGTATGGCGGGAAAGATCAGCATGGGCGCGCGCCGGGAGGCGCTGCCGACCGCAGCGAACGACATACATCGAGCAAAATAAGCGTTTCCGTGCCCGCTCGCAGCGCGGTACTTCCGACGGAGGCGCAAGCCATCCTGATGCGAGTCAGCTGTAGGCTGGGATAAAATATTGGCTGGAGTGGCGAAAAAGCTTGAATCGGACGCAGCGCAAGATTGTACCAAGCAGATATTCGAGCATTTGGTCTACCGGCTGCTATCGCTAGTGGCGGGAGTGCGAATCAAGACCTCCAGCGAAGTAGTCGTCCTAATGACAATGGCCATTCTTGTTATCACTATGATCTTCTTCGTCGGCTTTGGAGTGGGTTATGGCGCTCGCAGTTGGCGGTCCCGCAAGCGACGTGAGCGCGCCCGGCGATATGGCGTTTTCCGTCACTCCGGCGGTGGTGCCCCGCCGCCCTTTCGAGTTCCTCCAGCCCCTCGTTTCTAGGGATTGGAATTATCCCGCCTGAGGAGGAATTGGATGGACAAGTGGTGTCTGACGGGACCCGTGAAGTGCAGAGTTGAATGCGGGGCGAACACCTTCGCTCAATTGCCGAGGAGGCACTTCGCGCTGTTCGACATATAGAACTGTTATGAGCCCCACGCGGTCCGCGAACGGAAAAGAACCCAGGCCGGTGCGATCCCGCGTCAGGGGCCCACAGACGTAGGAGCGACGGGAGCTGGCGCGGAGCCTTCCGCATAGCGCAGCGCCAGATCCCGGCGCGGGTGGCAGGTCACGAACTCGGACGGGGTTCTCCATCCGAGCGGCGAGTGGGGTCGCGTATCGTTGTAGTCGGCCCCGCCAGCATCCAAGCGTAACGCGGGCTTGGGCCAATGACGTGAACAGCGTCTCGTTCAAAAACTTATCCGCAGCCGACCGTTGATGGGGAAGACGGCCCCGCTCCCTCGGCGCCGGCGCTATGCTGGCGATGTCTGTACCTAACAGGAGCAATCATCATGGAAGCCGTGACAATTGGCTTGGATATCGCGAAGCACGTATTTCACGTTCATGCGGTTGACACTCAAGGTCAAGTGACCAGCCGCCAACGCCTCCGGCGCGACTTCTTCTCGTCGCTGTCGCCCTGCCTGGTTGGGAAGGTCACGCTCGATAGAGGCGACCCGGAAGACGACGAGTCACCGGTCGAAGAATTCCCATGGCGAGGAGCGTCATCAACTGAGTGCTGGTGGTGAATCGATTACGGGTTCGAGGAGGTCGAATGGATTCCGTTCGTCGAGGGAGGGCCACACCTGAGAACGGTCCGCAAGCTGATCCTGCCGTGAGCCGACCGATGGGACCCACGCGAGTCATCTCAATAAAGGGGCGAAAGAGAAGTTAGGACTTTTACGCTTTCAATCCGAGCCTTCCGGGTTTCCGAGGTCAATCAATTCGGCCAAAACGTGATCTAGACTACCCGCGTCCCGATCCAGCTCGATCAAGAAGGCACCGTAGAACTCGTTGTGATGGATTCGTCCAAAGCGCCGGTCGTCATAGATCTCTCTTTCCGCAGGTCGCGCTAGGCGCAAGCGCATGATGCCGTAATCGTCGCACAGAAGGGCCCCGCCAGACTTCAGGGCCGAGAGTTTCGTGCGCAATTCCTCACCTTTTAAGATCGCTTCGGCTGCCGCGTGGGTTTTTGAAGCAAATGCAAAGACGGGACGCCGGTCGACCTCAACCGCGAAAACGGAAAGGGAGGGGAATTCTCTCATTTCTTGATCTTCAGACCGATCTCAACGAGCCGTCGAATTGCTTCGGACAACTGAGCTGCTGCCGGTTTGATGGACACCGAGTTAAGCTAATCCCACCTTGCGTTCGAGCTCAACGGGGCCGGCCTCGCAACTACCAAAAGGGGGCGCTGGACGCGCGGACCGCACCAAGTTAGCCATCGTCCGATGGCCGTTCGGGGAGACACACAAACACAAGATGAGCTGGAAGAAGGAACTAGAGGCGCTGCTTCAACAATCCGCGGCAATGTCGAACGCGCAGGAACATTAGCGCCTATTCCAAAGCCGACAGCGCCCATCGCGCCGATTGCAAACGCTCCCCAACGGGCTTCCACGCCCGATCCTCCCCGGCCGTTGAGCTGGGACAGCTCCGAGCGAGAGCACATCAGCAAGCGAGTTGCGAATTTTAAAGTGCATCAAGAGCGCGTGCAGCCAGAGCGCGAGGAATATTGTTGCCGCACGATGCAGCGGACACGCGATCTCGCGAGAGGCCAAGGCTTAGAGGAGCAGACCTAAGTGCACGCAAAATGCGCGTAACTTTGCTAACTCCGCCATCAGTCCCCGGCGGCCGTCGCCTAAACGCTTCGCGGTGGACCATTGCCCTTGGCCGGGGGGCTGGCCGGACGCGTGCGCTGACCGCGGGCCTCTGGTGCGGATGTCGGATGAGGAACAAGAAGGCCAATTAACAATTGCGACACAGTTCTCACCCAGCAATATCAGCGCAGCTCAGTTCGGCATACTGCCTGCTTTGTTCCACGCTACCATCCCCGACGTTGGTGGCAACTGGGGAGCGATCTTGGAGAAAGACGGCCATGGCCGCTCCCACATTTCTGCTGAACATAGCAGATCAGCCACGCGCCGCGCCCATGGTGGCCTGGCGCGAAGGCATTCACGGACTGTTCAATGCGGCTGTGGACTTGACGCGTCGCTTCGGACAACGGAATCGTTGCGCGCCTGCCTAGAGCCGCACCAGCAGCAGACACCGGCGCCCGCAGATCTCCTGCGGCAAAACGCGAAGTGTTTCTCCAGCCGCCGCAGCAGTATCTGGTGTCGGACGGACCGCAGCTCGGGAGGAATGAGTCAAGGATATGTGCTGCAACCGGCACCCGGACGGCAGCGGCTCACGGGGACTAAAGAAGGCTCGCGGTCGTGCATCCCGCCGCGCGGAACGGCTGAAGCCGATGGGCAGGAACGCCAAGCGCGACAAGGTCGGACGCCAGACGCGCCAGGTCGGAGCGATCCAGCAAAGCATTATGAACCGTAGTGCGGATATCGCACGCGACGCCGCTTTCGAGCAGACGCACGAGGCTGGCCTTGGCGTTGATGCCGCTCCCAATGACGCCAGTGATCCACTCGTAATCATCGAACGCAGCCTTGACGTCGAAGCCGATCCAGTCGACGAGCGGCAGTACAGCGGACAGCTGTGTGGGACAGGGCCCGGCGGTGTGCAGTCCGACGCGAAAGCCGAGTTCGCCTCGCACGGCACGCATTGCGTCCGGCAGCGCAACCTGGAGAGTGGGTTCGCCGCCAGAGAACACCACGCCGTCGAGCAGCCCACGACGGCTATCGAGAAAAGATAGCACTCCCTGCCACGCGATTTCCGACTCTCCCCTCGGGGAAATCAGATGCGGGTTGTGGCAATAGCCGCACGACCAAGAGCAGCCCTGGCAGAAAACCGTTGCCACGAGCTCGCCCGGCCAGTCGCAGGTGGACAGCCGGGCGACCCCGCCGATTCGCAGCTCAGCCGAGCGCGGCGCGCGTTTCAGCGAAGAACCTGCGCTCATTGTGCTCGCCTTTCTTGCCGCAATTGAACGACGACACCGGCCGGTGATAACCCATCACGCGAGTCCAGACCTCACAGGGCTGGCGCTCGTCGTCGCTGAGCGTCCCCGCAGGATCGGTGCTCGTCGTATGGGCATTAGACTCGTTCATCTGTGGTCTCCTTTCAGTTCGCGGCGGCACGCCGCTTGAGTGCGAGCTTTTCGGCGTCGCATTTGGGACAGAAGACATGCTCGCCTTCGAGATAGCCGTGCGTCGGACAGATCGAGAATGTCGGCGTGACGGTGACGTAGGGTAGGCGGAAATTTGAGAGCGCCCGCCGCACGAGCTTCTTGCACGCTGCGCCTGAGGACAGGCGTGAGCCCATGTAGAGATGGAGCACCGTACCGCCGGTGTATTTGCGTTGCAGCTCGTCTTGCCGCTCAAGCGCCTCGAATGGATCATCGGTGAGGCCGACCGGAAGTTGGCTCGAATTGGTGTAATAGGGGAGATCGCCGGTGCCCGCCTGCAAGATTCCGGGGTAGCGCTTGCGGTCTTCCTTCGCGAAGCGGTAGGTCGTGCCCTCCGCGGGCGTGGCTTCGAGGTTGAACATGGTGGCGGTTTCGGTCTGGAACGCCGAGATGCGCGCACGCACATGATCAAGCAGCCGTACCGCAAAGGCATGGCCCCAAGGTGTGCTGATGTTCTCGCAATCGGCGGTGAGGTTGCGGATCATCTCGTTGACACCATTGACGCCTAGCGTGGAGAAATGGTTGCGTAGCGTGCCGAGATAGCGCTTGCTGTAGGGAAAAAGTCCGTGGTCCATGTAGCGTTGCACGACCGTGCGCTTGATTTCCAAGCTGTTGTGGCCGATTTCCAGCAGCGCATCGAGGCGATCGAATAGGCCCGCTTCGTCGCCGCGATGCAGATAGCCGAGGCGAGCGCAATTGATGGTAACCACACCGATAGAGCCGGTCTGCTCAGCGCTGCCGAACAGGCCGTTGCCGCGCTTGAGCAACTCGGTAAGATCGAGCTGCAGCCGACAGCACATCGAGCGGACCATGTTCGGCTTAAGCTCGGAATTGATGAAGTTCTGGAAGTAGGGCAGGCCGTATTTCGCCGTCATCTCGAACAGGCGATCTGCGTTCTCGCTCTCCCACGGAAAATCCGCGGCGACGTTGTAGGTCGGGATTGGAAACGTGAATACACGGCCCTTGGCATCGCCGTTCGTCATCACCTCCATATAGGCGCGGTTGATCATGTCCATTTCGGACTGCAGGTCGCCATAGGTGAAATCCATCTCCTCTCCGTCGATCACCGGCACCTGTTCGCGCAGGTCCTCCGGGCAGGTCCAGTCGAAGGTGAGATTGGTGAAAGGCGTCTGCGTGCCCCAGCGCGAAGGGACATTGAGGTTGTAGATGAGCTCCTGGATCGATTGCAGTACATCGCCGTAGCTCAAGCGGTCCCTCCGGATGAACGGCGCCATATAGGTGTCGAACGAACTGAAGGCTTGCGCGCCCACCCACTCGTTCTGCAACGTGCCGAGGAAATTGACGATCTGCCCGACCGCACTCGACAGATGCTTCGGCGGGCCGGCCTCGACCTTGCCGGGCACCCCGTTCAAGCCCTCGGTTAAGAGCGTGCGCAGCGACCAGCCGGCACAATACCCGGTGAGCATGTCGAGGTCATGGATATGGAGGTCGCCGTCACGATGGGCGCGGCCGATCTCCGGCGGGTAGATGTGCGACAGCCAGTAGTTGGCGACGACCTTGCCAGAGAGGTTTAGGATGAGTCCGCCCAGCGAATAACCCTGGTTGGCGTTGGCATTTACGCGCCAATCGCTACGTTCGAGATACTCGTTGATGGAAGCGGCGACATCAACCGTCGTCGTGTGGTCCTGGCGCACCTGTCCGCGTTTCTCGCGATAGACGATATAGGCGCGCGCAGTGGCGAAATAGTCCGCCGCGATCAGCACCTGCTCGACGATATCCTGTACCTCCTCAACTTTGGGAGTTGCGCCGACGAAGCGGTGCGCGATGACCTTGATAGTCTCTTCCATGAGCCGGCCGGCCGCCTCGTCGTCGAACTCGCCGCTCGCCCGCCCCGCGCGCGCGATCGCAGAACGGATCTTGCTGGCATCGAAGACAAGCGTGCCGCCCTCGCGTTTGACGATCGAGCGCGGCAATGCGGCTTGCAACGAATTGCTTTGACCCTGGCTGTTCTCTAATTCCGGGCGTGAGGTCAAGCTCTCCTTGAACATCCTTGCCGGGTCCATGGTTCTCTCCGCGGTAGGGGCGTGCCCTCCGCATGATGGCGTAAGATGACGTTAGCGGATCAATGTGTGAAGCGCGCTTTGCCCTTTCGAGCACCGCAAAGCCAGGGGCGATCTCACCAACGCCAGCGTCCCGGCAGGGACGTTCGCTCCCGCTGTTCGGCGGGAACTCGTTTATCCTTTATGCAGGCTGATCAGCAGCATCCCTTGATGACCATTTAAATTCGGTACCATCGATCCACATCCGATGCAGAATGACAGCAAGTTTTCGGGCAACCGCAACCTTGGCTTTGCGTAGGCCGCTTCGTTTCGCAAGCCGAATACCCCACGCTTTTAGTGCTGACCATTTTGCTACGCGCGTCAGCAGCACATTGGCCGCCTCGTAGAGGTAACTTCGCAGCATCTTATCGCCGCATTTCGAGATTCGGCCCGTCCAGTCAATCTCCCCGGATGCGTATCGGCGAGTCGTTAGCCCTGCGTAGGCTCCGACGCTTCGTGACCTCTTGAAGCGAGCGGGGTCATCGATCGTCGCAAGGAAGCAAAGGGCCGTGACCGGGCCGACGCCAGGAGCCGTCATGAACCGTCGCACGTGAGCATTGTTGCGAGCCAGCCGCAGCACCTTGCGGTCAAGGTCCTCAATCTGTTGCTCGACGGCCTCGCGTGCCTTCAGCAACGGATCGACCGCGGCAAAAAGCTCTGACCGTTGCTTGGCCAACTGCGCAGCGCGCACAGCAAACACATTCATCTTTGCTCGTCCGATGACGAGCCCAAGATTCTTGAGGAGCCCCCGGATTTGATTTTCGATATCCCGCTTGATCTTGACGAGCAGAGCTCGACTGACAAGAAGGGCTTTGGTCGCATGACTGTCGAGATCCTTGACGCAAACCTCCTTGTACCAACCACATTGCATGATGCGCGCTATGCCAGCAGCGTCATTTCGGTCGCTCTTATTGATCTGCATCTTCAGAACCGCCTTCGCATGCCTGGCGTCAATGCAGATAACGGGTAACCCGATCTTATTCAGTTCGGTCCACAGCCATGTCGACGTTGCTCCGGTCTCGAGTCCAATCCGAACGACGTGTGACGCGTGCAATTTGATGAACGTCGCGATCGCCTCCGGGTCAGACGTAACCACCCCTTCGCGCTCGACCTTTCCGGTCCGATCGACGATGCAGATCGAAGTCAGTTTCAGGGACACGTCTAATCCGACATAGTGCTCCATTGCCTCTCTCCGTCATTGCAAGGCCCTGGGGTAGGCCTCGTCGAGTCCTGGAGAGCTGATTCGCAGAGCCTGAGTATGGCTCCGAGCCCGGAATTACCCCATGTGTGAAAACGCCGAGCCTGCTATGATTCCCGCACTGGATCGGCGGGGGCTGGCATGGCTCGTTTCGTTCAAGGAGCTGATCGCGGGCAATCTACTTTGTTGCCGGAATGCCTGGACGACTGGGTTGCAGATGACAATCCGGTTCGCGTGATCGACGCCTTCGTTGCAGCCCTCGATCTGGCTGAACTTGGGTTCGGTGGCGTTGAGCCTGCCGGCACAGGTAGGCCGTCTTATCATCCGGCCGCGCTCTTAGGGCTCTACATTTACGGTTATCTCAACCGTGTCCATTCGAGCCGCCGGCTTGAGCGTGAAGCTGGCCGCAACGTCGAAGTGATGTGGCTGCTCGCCAGGCTTGCGCCCGATCACAAAACGATTGCCGATTTCCGCAAGGACAATGGTTCCGGCATCAAAAAGGTCTGCGCGCGCTTCGTCGAGGTGTGCCGCAAGATGGGCTTGCTCGCGACAGCCAGCGTTGCGATCGACGGCAGCAAATTCAAAGCAGTCAATAATCGCGATAAGAACTTCACGCGCGGCAAAGTCGAGCGGCGGCGCACGCAATTGGAGGAGAGTGTTGCGCGCTATCTCGCTCAGCTCGATACCGCCGACCGGCAGGAGCCGTCGGAAACACTGGAGTTAAAAAAGACGCGGATCAAAGAACGGCTCAAAAATCTGACCGTTGAAATGGCGAAACTCGCAGCGATTGAAAAACAGGTTCTGGCGTCGCCCGATCAGCAGATATCGTTCACTGATCCCGACAGCCGTTCGATGGCCACGAGCGGCCGTGGTTCTGGCGTCGTCGGCTACAATGTGCAGACGGCGGTCGATACAGAAAACCATCTGATCGTCGCGCACGAGGTGACAACAAGCGGCTCAGACCGGTCGCAACTTGCAAACATAGCCCGGCAAGCCAAAGCCGTTCTTGAGGCCGACACGCTCGTTGTTGTCGCCGATCGCGGCTACTTCAAGGGTGAAGAAATCGTGGCGTGCGAGCAATCTGGCATCACGGTGACTTTGCCCAAGCCGATGACATCGGGTGCGAAGGCTTCGGGACGCTTCGGCAAACAGGACTTTGCTTATCTGCCAAATGAGGATGTTTATCGCTGCCCTGCCGGTGAGAAACTCAAATATTATTATACCAACGACGAAGACGGCCAGAAGCTGCGCAACTATTGGACGAACGCCTGCAAAACCTGTCCACTCAAATCGAAGTGCACGCCGAGCCCACAACGCCGTATCAAGCGATGGGTGCACGAGGACGTTCTCGAACGCGCTCAGGCACGGCTCGACAAGAATCCAAACGCCATGCGCACACGCCGCGAGACCGTCGAGCATCCGTTCGGCACACTGAAGATGCGCATGGGCGCGACGCACTTCTTGTGCGTGACGCTGCCGAAAGTTGCGACCGAGATGGCGCTGTGCGTGCTCGGCTACAATCTGACACGCGTGCTGAACATCGTCGGGATGAAACCGCTGCTGGCGGCGGTGAGTGCGTGATACGGGCGTTGCCGCGCGCCGTTGCGGTTCATGGGGCGCGTAAAAGAGCCCCGACATTGCCTCAGGATGAGTTCTGGTCGAGCCGCCGTAAAACTTGCCCAAATTGATCGGACCGCGATAGCCTGAGTTCGACCGCGCCGGTCCGCGTCATGCAACAGCGTTTTTACACGACCAAGACCCAGACCAGACATCGGCATCCCACTTGGGTTGGGGCAAGGCTGAGGTAGGCGCATGCGGAACACGAGCCGCCCTCGGCGGCCCACTGCCGGCTAGCGACCACCGGGACACCCCGCCCGAGGACTCTGTTGTTGTCACGGCAGGTCTCCTGGCTCGCGGGTTCTTGCTGCTGTCTGGCCTTCCCGGCGCCGAGATTTTGCGCCAGTGACTCTGTCGACAGCGGCTCGCCGCTTACAGTTGCGGGGGCAGCGCCGGCTTTGGCTTTCGGCCGTACCGGCTTCCCTCTTAGCTCTCTATCTTGCGATTTGAGAGACCGTGGCAACTACATCTAGACGCCGTATTCGATTCTGTGTCAACAGACGGTTCGTCGTTGACGAAGCCTCCGTCCTTGGTCCAGCGGCGCTCGGCGACGTAATCCGAAAGATTTATTCACGCCTCGCGGATGCAGCCGTTCCGTTCGAAAGCCATCGAGCGCAGCATCGACGGCGGCAAGAACATTGGAAAGCTCGTCGAGGCGCGGCGCGACGTCGTGCGATCGCTTCTCCCTCGGTCGACATCTTAACCGGTGGGCCGAAGCAAACCAGCCACACGCAGAAAAGTTGGTCGTTCCTGAAAAGTTGGTCGTTCCTGGTGGTGGTGGAGCTCGGTAGAGCGAAGCCGCCCAGACGCACGCCCTCAATAGCGCCGTAGCGGGCGGGCGGCTTTGCGGTGCTCACCGGCAGTTCTCCGGTAGGATTGGGTTGCGACACGCCAAGGCAAGCGAGGAACCAGCGATGACCGACGACATGATGAACCTGCGCACGCTGGTAGGGAAGTCCCCCGACGCCGATCTGCTGCGCGAGATGATCGGCTTTGCCGCCCAGCGTCTGATGGAGCTGGAAGTGGGAGGCCAGACCGGGGCGGCCTATGGCGAGAAGAGCCCCGAGCGTCTTGCCCAGCGTAACGTTACCGGGACCGGATTTGGGAGACCCGCGCCGGTGCGGTTGAGCTGCGAATTCCCAAGCTGCGCAAGGGCTCCTACTTTCCAGGCTTTTTGGAGCCGCCCGCATGGCTGAGAAGGCGCTCACCGCCGTGGTTCAGGAAGCCTATGTGCAGGGCGTCTCGACCCGCTCGGTGGACGACCTCGTCCAGGCCATGGGCATGACCGGCATCTCCAAGAGCCAGGTCAGCCGACTGTGCGGCGAGATCGACGAGAAGGTGAAGGCGTTCCTCGCCGGCCCGATTGAGGGCGACTGGCCATATCTGTGGATCGACGCCGCCTACGTGAAGGTGCGCCAGAATGGCCGCATGGTATCCGTCGCGGTGATTGTCGCGGTCGGCGTCAATAGCGACGGCCGACGCGAGGCCCTCGGCATGGACATCGGCCCGTCCGAGGCGGAGACGTTCTGGACGGCGTTCCTGCGCAAGCTCGCCCGCCGCGGCCTGCGTGGCGTCAAGCTCGTCGTGTCCGATGCCCACGAAGGTATCAAGGCCACCGTAGCCAAGGTGCTCAATGCCAGCGGCAACGGTGCCGCGTCCACTTCATGCGTAACGCGCTGGCGCATGCCGGCAAGACTGGACGGCGTGTCGTCTCTGCCTTCATTTGTCACAACAGAAGCGGATCTCTCCGCGGAGGACAGGCTGGCTACAACTGGCAGTTCGGTCGGGCCATCTTTGGCGTCCAGGGTGACATCGCCGGTGTGGATGTGAAGGGCACCAGTCCCGGCCTCAGAATTGGGGCATCGTGCACGGCCAAGAGCGATTGGTTAGCCACCGTCACGGGTCGGGTCGGCGGTGTTGTTGCCGACCGGACACTTGTGTACGTCAAGGGAGGTGCGGCCTGGATGCAAACGGATCATAACTTCAGCGTCCCTGCCGGTTTCGGCGGAGCGGCTTCCGTGAGCTCCTCCAGCACGAGCTGGGGTTGGTTGCTTGGCTCGGGTGCGGAATACGCGTTCTCGCCCAAGTGGAGCGCATCTTATCGAGTATAGCTAGATTGAGTTTCGACAAGAAGAACATCGCGCTGGATGTCTCAGCCTTCGCAGGCGCACCCGCAATCGCTAACATTGACTTGAAGAACAAGCTGTCGGTGGCCAAGATTGGCGTGAAGTATAAGTTCGGCGGGCCAGCCGCCGGATGGTGTTGATTCTCAAGGCTCCGAAGGAAAGCCCCGCTCACGCGACGCTTTCTCTTTGGCATCTGACGTCCTTCAAAGAGCGATGCGGATGGCGGCTTGAGGTGACAACGGACATCAATGGAGCTCAGAGCATTAGGCCTACATAGCCGGGGAGGTGTTGCGCTCTGGGATAACGAAGCAGCGCCGCGACGCCGGCAACGGAAGTCGGCGTCGTGTTGGGAAGCGCCCACTCCAGATCCGGGTAGAAGTCGCATAGCTGCTCGACTCGTTCCTCGGCGTAAGGAAGTCCGCCTCGGCAGCGATGTCGAATGGCGCGCCGGCCCGATCGTCAATCCGTCCTACCGCCCTCGGACAAGGAAGAATTGCTCGATCATTGTGGACTACCCACGAGGACGTCGCCGACGACAAGGTGCTCGCGTGGCGGCTCTAGCGGAAATTCATGCGTCGCGTGATATGTGGCGAGCATCTCAATTATTTTGCCGACCCTGGGGTCTATTGCCCTAAATCCCTGTCGCTTGGCGCGCTCGAACAGCGCATCTAACGAGTGTCCAACGTCATGTTTCATCAGCTCTTGCTGCGTCCCGCCGCACCCGCTCAACAAGCAAGGGAGCTGCGAGAGGCCCTCGCGGCCGAGGAGCCGGCGCCAACCGCGACTCTGCCGATGTCTTCGATAGGGCCGGTTCGACGCATGCGGGAACGAAGGCGACGCCAACGCGATGCTGCACGGGGGCCAAGCGAGTTCGCCGTAACGAAGCTCCGTTCGCGAAGAGCGTATTTCTGGTTGAGCGCGATCAGACGGATCGAACGTTCGATAATGTTGTTGTCGAGCTCGATGCGGCGGCCATCATCGACAAAGCGCGTCACACCCTGAGAGCGAGATAACTCCAGCGGATGGTGGACGGCGAGCTTGGCATTTTGTCATCTAGCGCCAATGACCTTGCCCCCAAAGGTTTTATCCAGTTCTGAGTTCGTCCTTGCCGCTGGATTTGCCGTGTTGGGCGCCTGTGGCAGGTCGTGGCGAGCTCGGACGGGGTTCTCTATCTGAGCTGCGAGTGGGGTCGCGTATCGTTGTAGTCGGCCCGCCAGCATTCAAGCGCGACGCGGGCTTGGGCCAACGACGTGAACAGCGTCTCGTTCAAAAACTCATCCAGCAGCCGACCGTTAAAGCTCTGATGAACGCGTTCTGCATGGGTTTGCCCGCGCGATGTAAGTGCCACGCGACGCAGCTCTGGTTGGTCCATGCGAGAATGGCGCTGCTGGTGAGCTCGCTGCCGTTGTCGCTGACCACCATGCTGGGCTTGCCACTCTCAATCATCAGCCGGTCCAGTTCCCGCGCCACGCGGGTGCCGGAGAGCGAGGTGTCGGCCATCAGCGCCAGGCACTCGCGGGTACAATCATCGACGACGGAGGATGCGGAAGCGGCGGCCGCAGGTCAGTTGGTCCGACACAAAGTCGAGCGACCGCCTATCGTTCGGCATCATCGGAACCAGCATCGGCGCCCGGGTCCCGATCGCCCGCTTGCGGCCACCACGGCCTTCCATTTTGTAGATGCTGGCATCGCTGACACCATGCTCGCGGCAGAGATGGCGACCGGAACCCCGGCTTCATGCTCCTCCAAATGCCCATGATCTGTTCTTCCGTAAATCGCTTGCGTTTCATGCTCTGGTCCTCGTCTTGGGCCAGACCGAACTTCAAACTGGATTAACCCGGAGGGGCAAGGTCATCGCCGCCGACACTTCACCACCGGTCGATTCGAATGTGCGGACGCGGTTCTGTATCAAAAGTGGTAGGTTCGTTGTCCGCGGTTCTCAGCTAACTTTACTATAGCCCTTTTGTGAGTAGCACACGTGCAACAAACGGACATCGCAACATGCAGACTTCATCTAAGCAACTCATCGATCTGCAACCGCGGGAGAAAACACGACCAACCTACGCTGGGAGAGAAGAGTCCACCCAAAGAACGGAAGATGCAGCTCGCCACTGCCATCAAAAAGCAACGGAGCAGACCAACCGCAAGAAACAGGGTGCGGCTGATCACCGTACGCGTCTTGGGCAAGTTGCGGTTCATAGGAATAGCCCGATCAACTGCTCACTTCTTTGAGCGGAACTTGGAGACGGCGCGGTCGAACCGGCCTAGAGGGTCGATGTCAGTCATGACCCCTCGCTTAACGACGTTACACGGAACGATTTTGCGTCCGAAGTCTCAGGAGTGAGCGCAAATCTCAACAGTATTGCCTGGGGCGGACACGGGAGCTGCATTAGAGAGCGGCCGTCAGTTGCCGGCCTGTCGTCCAAAACAGCCGACGAAACGGGCAAGCAGATCGGACGAAGTATGGAAGAAGTCCCCGCGGTCCGCCTAGGTGGTGTTTGCAGGGAAGTTAGATCGAGGACGTTTTTTTGGGAGGCAATCTTGAGTGCAATGAACGGATTGACTTTCACCGAAGCCGGCTGGGAGAGAATAGCGCACCTGATGTTTGGCGGACCCGATCAGAAGGGCCCGACCAATCGGCACAACCCGGTGTTCGTGCACGGTGCGCCTTGGACGCGCTTACATACCGTCCTTGGCGTGATCTTCCAGAGGCCTCTTGGGGAATGGATAGCATTCCGCCGCTTCAGTGGATGCACCGGGAAGGGGTTTGGTGGCGTATCGTCCACTCCATATCCGACGAGCCGATTACAAATATCCGGTCGTCGATTCCGCCCTTGTCCGGGTGCATCAGCGGAGAACGGTGGTCTGAAGATCAGGCGCTTGGCCGTTCGGCGGGCGGTCCGAACACGAAGATACAATCGGCCCAGCGCAAAACACGCGGAGCAATCTGGCTCCCTGTGCCGTTCCGGATGCCCTAAAGAGCCCGTTCGCTCAGGCAATACGGCTCACAAATACCGCGAGCAGACCGTATGACTTGCCAATACCAACTTCAGCCTGCTCTCGCTCTCCGGCTCGATGCGATCGGAAGTCGGCCATGAGGCTCGCACGTGTGGTCGTCGGCTTGGTTCTTTTGGTCGGGGGGCTATACGTCATCGTTGGGGAGCACTTCTCTGGAACGTCGGCAGATGCGACCGTAAATGCACGGCTCTATATTGTTCGCGCCCCGATCGAAGGAAGAGTAAGCCTCTCCGTCAAAAGCATCGGAACGCGCGTCAACCCGGGGGAACTTGCGGCTGAAGTGACCGATGAACGATTCGATACCGCTCGACTTCTCGACCTCGAGCGCGATCGAGACAACCAACAAATCGAACTTAAACGCGTTGGGGGCCAGCGAGCCGCCCTCTCGCTGTCAAGGGCCGAGTTCGATGCGCAATCAACCGGGTATCAGCGCGGCCGAATCCGGCAGATCGAGGCGCGGATCGCAGAAACCAGAGCGGCCCAAGACGCATCTGCCGCGCGGCTGCGCGAGGCGGACGCGGAATTCAAGCGGGCCAACGAGCTGAGCAATCGCGGCGTGCAGACGGTAGCCAATCTGGGTCGGGCTCGTGCCACACTCGATGTGGCACAGCAAGAATTGGAGAGTGCACAGCAGCGTGTCAGTTACTTCGAAACGGAACTCGCCTCGGCCCGCGAGGGTGTATTCATCGCAGAGGCCTCCAGCGACGCTCCCTTCTCGATGCAGCGAATTCGGGATATCGACCTGCGACTGGCCGAACTGCATGTCGAGGAGGAGCAAGTGAAAGGCCGGATGGCCCACTTTGGTCGGCAAATCGATGCCGAGCGCCTGCGTGTCAATCGTTTGACCTCTGCCATACTAAACGCCCGAGTCTCCGGTTTGGTCTGGGATGTTCTGCTGGAGCACGGCGAGCACACACGGCGTGGTCAAGACCTCCTTAAGTTTGTCGATTGCAACAGCCTGATGGTCACAGCGGGCGTCTCCGAATCGCTTTACGATAGCCTTTCGGTCGGGGCGCCGGTTCAGTTCCGGTTGTTCGGCGACGAGCGGATTTTCGACGGGACCATCACCCGACTCGGCGGTTCCGGCGCGTCGTCACTCTATGCAAATCTGGCGGTAGGACCAAGTACTCAACATCTTGAACGGTTCGACGTCACTGTGACCGTGCCGGATCTTGCGCAGCAGCCCGATCTCAGCTGCGCTATCGGACGCACCGGACGCATCATCTTTTCGAGCGGACCAATTGCACAGTTCCGCCGATTTCTTACACGCTACGGCTTCTGATGCTCGTACTGTCACCACTACTGGCCGCATTGGCGGGAGCCGCCGTCATTCTCGGGCTCCGTTTGGCAGTCTTGCCACTGCTCAATCCAAGCAAGTGGTACTGGCGCACTCTGCTCCTGGGGCTGGCCACAATTTTATCCTGGCGTTACGTAAACTGGCGGTTCACCGATACTCTGAAGCCACTCGATTGGACCGCCGGCGCTTTGTTCAGCTGGGGCTTCGCGGTGCTCGAGGCGCTGACAGTGTTGTCTTCGTCCATCGGCTTCGTAATCCTGTCGCGTGTAAGGGAACGGACTGCTGAAGCAGATCGCCACGCCGGCTGGTGGGCGCCTGAAGAAATGCCACGGGTAGACATCTTCATCACGACCTACAATGAGCCGCTGGAGATTCTCGAGCGAACAGTGATTGGCGCCAAGGCCGTCAGATTCAACAAGCTTCGTGTCTTTGTGCTTGATGATGGCCGCAGGGATTCGCTCCGCGAAGCTTGCGAGCGGCACAGCGTCGGCTACATCGTGCGCTCCGACAATATGCACGCCAAGGCGGGAAACATCAATCATGCGCTCTCGGTGCGCGCCTTGGATACTGATCGGCCGGAATTCGTCGCCATCCTGGACGCCGATTTTGTTCCTCATCTCGATTTTGTAGAACGAACCTTGGCGCTGTTTCACGATCCGAGTGTCGGGCTGGTTCAAACGCCGCAGCACTTCTTCAATCCCGACCCGATCCAGCACAACCTGGGCATCAGCACCGGATATCCGGATGAGCAGCGCCATTTCTTCGATAACGTGGAGCCGGCGCGAGACGCTTGGGGAATCGCGATCTGCTGCGGTACCTCCTCCGTTATGAGGGTTCGAGCCATTGAGCAGATCGGCGGCATTGCGACGCAAAGTGTTACGGAAGACTTCCTGCTCACGCTGAAACTTGCAGAAAACGGATGGAAAACCGTTTATCTCAACGAGCCACTGAGCGAGGGGTTGGCTGCCGAGGGGCTCAAGGAATACATCGTCCAGCGGGGTCGCTGGTGCCTTGGTCTGACTCAGATTGTACGTAATTCATACAATCCTTTCGGCTCACACCGACTGGATTTGATGCACCGGATCAGTGTCATCGATTCATTTTTGTACTGGTCCACGACCTTTCCTTTCCGCCTTGCGAGTCTCATCTGTCCGCTGTTGTACTGGTGGCTCGGCATAACGATCGTGAACGCGTCATTGGTCGATATCACCAGATACTATGTTCCCTATTTTGCCATGGTCTTGGTGGCCTTGAATTGGCTTTCGAAGGGACTATTCATTCCCATAATCAACGATACGGCGCAGCTGATTGCTGCCTGGCCGGTCTGCCGGGCAGCTGCACTGGGTCTTTTGACGAGAGGACCTCACCAGTTCTCGGTCACGGCCAAAGGCGGCGACAGGACGAAGATTGTTGTCCAATGGGGGTTGATGCGACCATTCCTAATTCTGTTTGGACTGACTCTAGGTGGCTTGGTGGTGCCGCTGAATCCTGAACTTGTCTTCAATACTTCGTCGACATCCGGCGATGGCGTCGCCATTGTTTTGTTCTGGACGATCTACAACCTCTTCGTCCTGCTGATAGTGATCTTTGTGTGCATTGAGCGGCCTCGCCCCAATCGACCGCAGCGGCAGGTACCCGAGCCCATCACGTTAACGATTGGAGACGCCAGATACCGCGGCTGGTTGATCAATCTCAGTCCGGGCGGCGCGCGCATTAGCGGTCCGTCCGGACTTGTGGCAGGGGCGGCAGGGAAACTGAGCGTCCCCATCATTGGAGATGTCGACGCACATGTCGTTGCGTCAACCCGAGACGGCTATCGGCTCAGGTTTTCGCCAACAGCAACACAGCGGGCGCAGATCGTCGAAAAGCTGCACACGATCCAGGCCGTTCCGGGATCTGATCGCGGAGATATCGTGCGCATCATCCGCGAACTGGCACGGGCGCTAACCCATTAGGGAGACGTGATGACCAGGAGAAGACTAAATATACGCACCCTCGTGTTCTTTGGGGGCGCCACGCTGATGCTCGTTCCAGCCATGGTGACTGCAACGGTGTATACCGCGGCCCTACAGCAACGCGGCGAGCAGCTGCAGGTAGACAAGCTGACGACTCGCGGCCAACTAAGCGCTAATCTGCTGGCGCGCCGCCTCTACGGTGTTTGGATGGACGTGGCCCGGCTCGCTGACCTGATCGATCCGACCGATCTGGCAAGCGCCCACGAACACATCCAGTTCCTAAGCCGGCTGGATGGCCGCTATTCCTGGCTCGGCATTGCAGATCTTGAGGGCAAGGTGCTGGCGGCCAGGGATGGAATGCTCGAAGGCGAGAGCGCCGCGCAGAGATCATGGTTCAAACGCGGCATTGCGGGGCCCGCTGCCATCGACGTTCACGAGGCACAGCTCCTGGCGAGCTTGTTGCCGGTGTCTCCTGAACCGTATCGCTTCATCGACTTGGCTGCTCCACTGCGGCACGCAGGTTCGATTGCCGGCGTGGTCGGTGCCCATCTGAATTGGAGCTGGGTAGGTGAGGGGATGACGGCTTTACAGGCGCCCGGAATCGAGGTGCTGCTGCTTTCGCGCAACCGAACAGTCTTGTTTGGTCCACCTGAGCTCGCCAACAAGCCCCTCAACGTCGGCTCCGCCCTGGCAGCCAGCCGGCTCACCACCGCGTTTCTCAGCGAGCTATGGCCTGACGGCAAGGAATACTTTGTCGTGATCGTCCCAACCATTGGATTTGCAGACCTCCCAAGCTTCGGGTGGTCTCTTCTGGTACGGCAGAATGCCAACCAGGCCATGGCGCCGGTCCGTGAATTGATCCGGTCGTTCTGGATCATTCTCGGCGCGGGCGCGGTGGCGGCTCTGGCGCTGCTCTTTTGTGCCGCCCAATGGCTCAGAACACCTCTGCGTCGGCTCTCGGAGTCCGCCGAGGCTATCGTGCTCGATTCCGCCGCCCGCCCGCCATATCAGGAAACCCGGTTTGATGAAGCCGCACGGCTAAGCGACGCACTGGTCAGGATACAGTCGAAGCTGATGAGCGCTTGGCCCGTCAGTTGACGACTTAAGGGCAGAAGCACGACTTGACTCATAATCCGGGTGAGGGCCTCGGAGCGTACATTCAGCCGAGTCTCCAGGGCATCGCTAACTCTTGGTTACGGCTTAGCCGGTGAAGCGGCGGCTGTTGTGGGCTGACGGTCGGTCGGTTTGGCGATCACCTCGATCTCATCGCTGAATGTTAGATCAAGGACAGGCTTTGGGAACTGCTGGTGCGGATTGAGACCGCGCAGCGTTTCTGCTCCGCCTCGCCGACTCGCCTGGTTAGACTGACAGCGGGAATCTGAAGAAGGTTCTCGAACCTGAACGCGTCGTCTCACTCATGCGGACGTCTGGTCACATCTTCAGCAACAGCCGTGCGGCCGGATTCGCGAAGTAGCGCGGGAATAGCGCCGGCTGGTTTGGCACCACTGAACAGATAGCCTTGTCCTTCGGTGCAACCATTGGCCGCTAGAAACGTCAGCTGGCCTGCGTCTTCGATGCCCTCGGCTGTGGTCTTCAAGCCAAATCCTTTTGCAAGGCCAAGGATAGCACGAACGATCACCCGGCTGTCAGGACTGTTGTTCAGATGCGAGACGAAGCTGCGGTCTATCTTGATCTTGTCGAGCTGAAACGAAAGCAGCTGGCTGAGCATAGCATAACCTGTTCCAAAATCGTCAAGTGCGATGCGGACGCCAGCTTGACGGAGCTCATCGATTACGGTCTTAGCAGCCGCGGTGTTTTCCAGGAGGGCGCTCTCCGTAATTTCAACCTCCAGGCGGTGCGGACTGAACCCGGTTTGGCGAAGGATCGATAGAATGCGTTGTGCAAGCGCGGGATCGAGCAATTGAATGGGCGAAATATTGAAGGCAAGCGTAAACGTCTGCGGCCATCCGTTGGCATCGAAACAGGCGCGTCGAAAAAGCTGATCTCCAAGAGCGTTGATGAGACCTACTTCTTCTGCAATCGGAATAAACACATCTGGCGGAATATGCCCCAAGCTCCTATTTTCCCAACGCGCCAGGGCTTCGAATCCGATGATGCAATTCTGTGTTAACGAAACCAACGGCTGGTAGTGAAGCTCGATAATGTCGGCCGTGATAGCGCTGCGAAGCTCTCGCTCGATCTGGATGCGCCGCTCGACATGGATGTCCATCTCTGGTTCAAAAAAGCGAATACAGCACCTGCCATTGCCTGGTATCGGACTCAGTGCACGTTCTGCGCGCCTGATCAATTCGTCCAAATTGAGACCGTCCTTTGGGGCGATCGCGACGCCAATTCCAACACCCAACTCGGCTGCCCCCGTCTTCGCCGCGAAACTGTAGGGAGCGGACCCCACAATTCGGCGCGCCAGATTGGCAGGATCCTCGAGGGAGCGAATATCTGGCAGCACTATCCCGAATTCCTCCCCTCCAATTCGCGCCAGGACGCAATCGTCGCGCAAGAGGTTCGCGATGCCCTTGGCAAACTCGCACAGTGCGTTGTCAGCCGCCGCGCGGCCATGCGTGTCCTTTATCCTCCTCAAGCCACCCAAGCTAACCATCAGGACGGCCACTTGGTGGGTGTTGCCCGCGAGGCCAAGACACGAACTAAGTGTTTCATCAAATGAGCGGCGATTAGGGAGGCTGGTCAATGGATCGTATCGAGCCAGATCGTGCGCTTCTCCTTCAGCAAGGCTTCGCGCCTTGGTTTCGCGGGCGAGATCGCGAAAGCGACGAACACTAAAGATTGTCAGCGCGATGCTCACGGAGCAGGAGATGAACAGAATGAAAGAGATGTCGTCGATTGCGGAACCCGCGGAGTCGCGTTCCAGCTTGGACAGGTGAGGGCCAAGGTGATAGGCGTGCGCAAAGACCGACACGAGAACGACGAGCGCCAACAGAACGATCAAATCCCTTGTGGCAGAACCAGGCCAAACGAACCGATCGGCGCGCAAAAAGCGCGATCGTGGAGATGACAAACTCATGACACGAACCTTCGCTGACCCGACCGTTCCAATGAGGTTCTTACAGCGTAAGTGCTAACCGAACGCACCTCTGCGCCGGTTGCCGAAACAACTCGCGCGACGCTTCGCAAGCGGCCGTGTAAACGCGCCGTCGGATCGCGATAACGGCTCCCCGCAACGTGGCTAGCAACCGGCGTGCCAGTTCGTACGTGATTAACCCGAATTCATAAGTGGCGAGTCGAGGCGCCGCGTGGGTTTGCGGGCCCTGCGGCGCGCGAGGATGCATGCCTGGAACGGGAGGTGTTTTCGTGCTACGGTTGATGCCGTGGATTGTTTATCGACTGGCTGTGCCACTCGCGTGATTCGTCTCGGTCTAACGGCGCTCTCGCAACCGCAGAGCGACCGACAGTCCACGTAAGCGAGTACAGGTATCATTATGGGAGACGTTCTGCATATGAGCACCAACGTTGCGGTGCACGAGCCGCCCGACCCACTGCGGCTGGTCACACAGGTGTATATGAGCCTTCTCCTCATCACCTTTGCTCTGATGCCCGCGCCCTTGATCGCCTACCTGTATTTCCAGCAGGATCGTACGCTAAAGTTTGAAAATCATCTGTTCCACGAATTTGCGATCGCCGTCGCCGCCCTTGAAGGGATGTTCGTCGCTTATGTGACGTGGCGTTGCTACCGGTCTTCCGGCGAACCTCTGTTGCGTTGGTTAACGCTTGGATTTCTAGGCTTCGTGCTGATCTATTCGCCGCACGGCGTCTTCACCGGTATGGCACACCGCAACATTTGGCTGTTTCTGCTCTATGGACCCGCATCGCGTCTCGCGATGTCGATTCTGCTCTTCGCTGGGTTGCTCAGCTACAATCACCCGTCAGACGACGTCCAGAAGCGTTCGGATGCGCGCGCATGGCGGATGTGGATTGGCCTGTTCCTGGCGATGGACATAGCCGTCGCTTTAATCGCCTACTCCCCGTATGCGGCACACCCGGCGGTACGCTTGTCCATGGAGGGCGGCGCCCTTGTGTTCAGCGCGCTGGACGTCGCCGTCATGCTTATGCGACGGATTTACTCACCACTTATGCTTGTTTTCGGCATTTCGGTCGCGTGGTTTGCAATATCGTCGCTCGCATTCATTGTGGCAACGCCCTGGAATCACATGTGGTGGCTCGCCCACGCGATCTTTGCCGGCGGGTTTTTCCTTCTCAGCTATGGAGTTGTCCAGGCTTTCCGAACGACGCAATCATTCTCGATCATCTATAGCCAGGAACAAATGATGGCCCGGCTAGCCGAGTCGATGGCCGACACTCAAAGGGCGCTACGGCAGCTGAAACTGAGCAATCAGACGTTGGAACGCCTTGCCGCCACCGACCCGCTGACCGGCGCCGGAAATCGGCGCCACTTCATCGAGCATATCGGCGCCGAGATCGCGCGGGCCAAGCGAAGCGGTGCTCCGTTATCTCTGCTGTCGCTTGATCTCGACCATTTCAAGGACATCAATGACTCACGTGGCCACAGTGTTGGCGATGAGGTCCTCCGAGGGTTCGTCCGGAAGTCTCTGGAGGCGATCCGCCCTTACGACTCTGTCGCACGGGTAGGCGGCGAAGAATTCATGGTGTTGCTACCCGGGGCGACGCTCGATACTGCCTACGCGGTAGCCGAACGCCTTCGGTCGACCATCGAAGGCACTGCATTCGATGTCGGAGCCCAACCGTCGGTCGGGGTTACGATCAGTGTTGGTGTCTCGGAGTTCGGGCGCGATGGAGATACGCTCGACGGGTTCCTGAACATTGCCGATCAGCGGCTCTATCGCGCAAAACATGAAGGTCGCAATCGAGTCATTGTCGCGTAAGGCTTCGTTCATCCGCGCGATAGCCTCAGGCGGACCGCGCCGCCACTACGGTTCCCGCCATCGTACTTCAGATCAGTGCGTCGTAGCCGCGTGCACCGCGCATTAGCCCATCACAAACAGCAAGGCATTCCATACTACCGACGAAATTCGAAGGGCTTTCCGCATGGCGGCCGAGTCTCGCTTGAAGAACCACAGTGGCCGACGAACTTCATCAAAGATGAACTCAGGCCCCTTTCGACGACGATCCGGGGATCGCAGTCCACAAAGCCCACTCGCGCGAGGCACGACCATCCGGCTCCCGGATAGGGATGTGAAGAAGGTCACGACCTGATGGTAGCTGATAGGGCGATTTGAGATGCTTCATGATCTGCTCGCGTCGCCGCCGGAATTGTTCACGGCGGGATCCTTATTAGCCCCGCTTCTGCCATTCCACTTGAACGCCGCACCGAATCCGCCCGCCTTCGTGTAAAGCTTCGGACATCAGTGTCCGCAACCAGACGCAGCGATGATCTAGGATGTTGGTGATCGCCATCGATCCCAGTTCGGGGGACCTGCGAGCTGGCCAACCAGTCTCGACATAACCGTCTAAAACGACAAATGATCGAGAGATCCGCCCTTTAAGACGCTGATATGGCCCTCGTTTCGTAAGCGTCGTTCTCAAGTCACGGCTTCAATCTCATGATGGAATAGGCCCACGGAAGCAGCTGATCGATGTCGCTGTTTGAATGGCCGCTGACGATTCGGGCGAGGGCGTCGGTCAGGTAAGCGAGCGGATCGAGGTCGTTCAGCTTACAGGTTTATGCCGCCCGCCGAACTATGCCGAACGGGTTTGGTATGGCACGCCGTTGTCACGCTGGTACGCGTCGATGGCGTGCACGGCAGCCCCATTCCATTCGGCATAGTTTGGTCGTTCAGAGCGCCTCCAGAAAGGCGAGCAGGCGGTCGTTCGGCTGGAACCGGGTTCGCTTGCCGCGCTCGTACGGCTTGAGCTTCGCCAGGGCAGCTTCCTTGAGGACGAGGTGGGCGTGCAGGTACGTCTGCGTCGTCTCGACCGATTCATGACCGAGCCATAGCGCGATCACGGAGCAGTCGACGCCGGCTTGCAGCAGCTCCATCGCAGCGCTGTGCCTCAGCACGTGCGGTGACACGCTCTTGGCCTTCAAAGATGGGCAACTCTTGTGAGCGACACGAACATGATTTCCCAGGAGCGACTGGACGCTGTCGGCACTGAGCCGGCGCCCGTGCACGTTGGGGAACAACGCTGTTGCTCCTTTCCGTTACGGTTCCTTGAGCCATGCCTGGAGCGCACACCGAGCGAGTGTGGTCAGCGGAGTGGTCCGCTCCTTCCGCCCTTTACCGACGCATCGTACGTGTGCGCCAGACCCGCGGTGGACGGCATCCCGGTCAAGGCCAGTCAGCTCGGAGAGGCGTAAGCCCGTCTGGGCCGCGACCAGCAGCAAGGTGTGATCGCGGCGGCCAAGCCACGTCGTTCGATCGGGCGCGGCGAGAACCGCCTCGATCTCGGGGCGCGTCAGGAAGTGCACCTGTCGCTTATCGTGGCGCTTGCTCGGTATGGCGAGCACGCGCTGGATCAGCGCACTGTGTGCCGGCTCCTCGAAGGACACGAACCTGAAGAAGGATCGGATAGCGGTCAGACGCAGGTTACGCGTCTTCGCGCTCGCGCCGCGCTTTACCTCGAGATCGGTTAGGAACGCGCCGATGAACGTTGCGTCCAAATCGGCGAGCATCAGGGCCGATGGGGGCTTCCGGGAGCTGCACCTGTGCGAACATGAATAGCAGCCGGAACGTGTCCCTGTAGGAGGCGATCGTGTTGCCGCTGACGTTGCGCTGGCGCATGAGGCGCTCGGTGAAGAAGCGCTCGATCAACGTGGCGACATTGCAGGCGGGCTTCATGGCGTCACCTCCCACCGCCGATCGAGACGCCGCGCCGCTTCTTCCATCAACTCGGGGCAGGCCGAGAGATACCAGTAGGTATCACGCACGCAGGCGTGGCCGAGGTAAGTGGAGAGCACTGGGAGTTGCTGCTCGACGTCCTTGCCTTCGCGATACCAGTCGAGCAGCGTCCGGATGGCGAAGCGATGACGGAAGTCGTGCACGCGTGGCCCGGTACGATCACCTGGGCGCCGCAGCCCGATCTCTCGGGACAATCGCCAGAAGACGCGATGAACGTACTGGTGCAGCAAGCGGCCTCCCTGTTCGGCAACGAAGAAGGTCGAGCCGCGGCGTGATCCAAGCATCGCGTCGCGCCGGTGGGCGTAGTCGCGCAACGCGGTTCTCGTCGTCGGATGCAATGGCACGAGCCGCGACATGCCGAACTTGGTCAGCCGGACCGTCAGCACCCCGGCGTCGAGGTCGACGTCATCACGCTCCAGGCCCATCGCCTCGGATATACGCATGCCCGTCACCGCGATCAGCCCGAACAGGGTATGGTAGGTCCATCGGCGCAGCCCGCCCGCTGGCGGCAGAGCCAGCGCTGCCGTCAGCAACGCATCGATCTCCGCGTCGCTGTAGACATAGGGCTTGGCGCGCTTCCATCCGGGCAGCATGCCGACGGGCGGTACCTCCGTTCTCAGATCGAAGTTGGCGACATGGCGCGCGAACCCGCGCACGTCGCTCAATCGCAGCGCCCAGGATGCATGACGATCGGGCGGCAGCGTTGAGAAGCTCGGTAGCGAGACTGTGTCGGAAGATATGGGCGCCGCGGTGTGCGCAACCTTCGTTTCCAACGCGATCGAGGGCGGCCTTGGCGATCATGGTGATCGCACATCCGGAAGCAAACCCGATGTGCGGCGCGAGTGTGCGGACGAACAACCGTCGGCACGACGACTTTGGGCGGCCACTGCGCAGATATGCAATGATGGCCGCGCCAACGTCTGGCGGTATCGGCATCCGTGCACGCTGTCGGCCCTTGGCGCGAACGAGTATCTCGCTGGCGCGCCAGTCGATATCATCCAGCGTGAGCGTCGCGACCTCGTCGGCCCGCAGGCCGAGCTTGGCCAGCAACAACAGAATGGCGTAGTCGCGCCGTCCCATCACCGTCTTTCGGTCGCAACCATCGAGAGCCTTCCGCACCTGTGCGGCAGGCAGATAGGTCGGCAGAGTTGCGAGCTTCCATCGCCGCATCGATGGAACGCAACCCGCCAACAGGCGCGCGTTCAGCCCCCGATGGTGGAGGTAACGGAGAAAGGCGCGCAACGACCAGCACATCGCCTTGCCTGTTCCCGGGCTCCAATCCTGGGCGTGGCGCTCAATGTAGCGGATCACGTCCTCTTGGTTGATCTTGCACAGGGCGGCGGTGCCGCCGGAGCACACCTCGTGCAGGAACCCGCGGATGACCGGGAGATGGCGGGCGATGGACCTCGGGGCCAAGCCGCGCTCTGATCGTAAGCGGGGCTGCGAGGCCCATCAGATTGTTTGTGCGTAGACCTATGAGCGCCGTTAGAAGAGTCATCTTCTGCAAGGGTGCTCACAATGGACGACCATTCGGACGACATAAGACGACCGTTGTCACCGCGCATAGAAGTGTATGCCGGCGGCGGCCGGAAACAGTGGCCAGATGATTTGAAGGCGCAGATCGTCGCGGACAGTCTCGAACCGGGCGCGATCGTAACAGATGTCGCACGTCGCCATGGCTGCCGGCCCCAGCAGGTGCATGACTGGCGGCGCCGGGCGCGTTCAGGTCAACTGGTGCTGCCAACTGCGGGGGGAGCACTGTCGTTTGTGCCGTTGGTGTCGGAATCGTCGCCATCGGTGGTTGCAGCTCCCTCCGGGTCGGCGGAGGCAGCCGTTGTGACGGTTGAGCTCCATGGGGCACGAGTTGAGGTGCGAGGGACGCCTGGCCTTGCTGTGTTGAGTGATGTGTTTTTTGCGTTGCGCCGGACGCGTTCATGCTGACGGCTCCCGCTGGCCTCATGATTTATGTTGCGACCCGACCTGTAGACTTCAGGAAGGGCGCAGATGGCCTGGCGCTGTTGGCGAAGGCGACGCTGGGCCACGATCCGATGAAGGGCGTGGCGGTGGTCTTCCGTGCGAAGCGCGCTGATCGGGTGAAGATTGTTGTCTGGGATGGCAGCGGCCTTGTGATGTACTGGAAGCGGCTCGATGGCAGCGGCTTCAAATGGCCTCCCATCGTGGCCGGCGTCATGCGAATGAACGCCGCGCAGTTGTCCGCGCGTCTGGCCGGCATGGATTGGACACGCATGCATGCGCCTCGAATCCCGCAGCCGAAAGCGCTTGCGTAGGACATAAAATCTTCGCTGCATCGGCGCGCAAAGCATGACAGACTCGGGCCGATGAGTGATTTGCCTGATGAGCTGCCGAGCGATCCAGCCGAGTTGCGTACCTTTGCCGCGGCTCTGCTGGATCGCTGCGCCAGGCTCGAGCGGTTGCTCAAGCTTGCAAAAGACGCGCAGTTCGGTCGATCCTCGGAAAAGCTTGACGCTGATCAGCTCCAGCTTGTTCTGGAGGATATCGATCAGGCTGTCGCGGCTCTCGAGGCAGCCGAGGACCGCGCCAATCCCAAAGCACGCGAGAAGAGAGCTGCCGAGCGCAGGGCCAATCGTGGCAAGCTGCCGGAGCATTTGCCGCGCATGATCGAGACCCTGATGCCCACTGCAACCTGCTGCCCGTGCTGCGCAGGCGACCTTTTTGAGATCGGTCACGATGAGAGCCAGAGGCTGGACGTCGTACCGGCGCAGTATCGCGTCATCGTCACCCGCCGCCCCAAACTGGCTTGCCGCGCCTGTCACGGCGTCGTCCTCCAGCATGCTGCTCCCGAGCGATTGATCAGGGGAGGACTGCCGACCGAGCGGCTCGTCGCGCATGTGATCGATGCCAAGTATCATTGGCATTTGCCGCTTTACCGCATGGCGACGCACGGAATAGCGCTGGATCGTTCCACGCTCGCCTTCTGGGTTGGCTAGGGCGCCCAGGAATTGAAGCCCTTGTGGCATCGTCTGCGTCAGCTTGTGCTCGCCTCTTCGAAGCTCTGTGTCGACGAGACCCCCGCACCGGTATTGGATCCGGGGCGCGGCAGGACCAAAACCGGCTACTTCTGGACGCTGTCACGCGATGACAGGCCCTGGGCCGGACCTGACCCACCTGGTGTGGTTTACGCCTATGCACCGGGCCGTGGGGCCGTCCATGGCTTGAGGCTGCTCGAAGGCTATCGCGGCATCATCCATTGCGACGGCTATCAGGCTTACAAGACCATGACCCGAGAGACGCGTGCGGACGCCTTGTCCGGGACGCTCGCCTTCTGCTGGTCGCATCTGAGGCGCCAGTTTGTGAAGATCGAGCGCGAGGCCGCTCCGGCGCCAGCTCCGGTTGCGCGCGAGGCTCTTGAGCGCATCGCCCAGCTTTACGCGGTCGAGAAAGCGCTCCGCGGCCGATCGGATGCCGAGCGCCGTGCTGGCAGGCAGGCGCATGCCCGATCTCTGGCTACAGCCTTGAAGCAGTGGTTTGAGGCCAAGCTTGATCACCTTGCACAGAAGAGCGACACGGCGAAGGCCCTGCGCTACGCGCTGCATCATTGGGACGGTTTGACGCTCTATCTTGATGACGGGCGCATCGAGATGGACACGAATGCTGTCGAGCGTGCGATGCGGTCGATCAAGCTCAACGCCAAAAACTCCCTGTTTGCCGGTTGCGACGAGGGCGCCGAGAATTGGGCAGTTCTCGCTTCGTTGATCGAGACCTTAAGCTCAATGGCGTCAGTGCCGACCACTGGCTCGCTGATGTTCTCGCGAAGCTTGTCAATGGTTGGCCTGCGGCGCGACTGGACGAACTGCTCCCTTGGGCATCGATCTACACGATGCATGCACACGTTCCGAGGCTGGCGGCATGAGCCTGAACAGGACCGCGGTCCGGATCAAGGTGACCCTCAAGGACGTAACCGGAGGTCGTGCGTCGCCTTGTCGTACCCGTCACCCTGCGCCTCGACCGGCTGCATTTGACGCTTCAGGAGGCGTTTGGCTGGACGAACAGCCACCTCTTCGAGTTCTTCGCTGGTGAGGCACATTGGGGGATTCCCGACCCCGACAATGATTACGGCCACCAGCCCATGGATGCTCGTAAAGCGCGGCTTTGCGATATCGTTCGAGAGACCGGCGCCAAGACCATCCACTATCTCTATGACTTCGGCGACAGCTGGGACCATGTGATCAAGCTCGAAAAAAGGTTCGACAACACCACGACGGAGGGCATGCCCTTCCTGCCCGAGGCCGCCGGTGGTTGTCCTCCGGAACACGTCGGTGGTGCGCCAGGCTATGCCGAATACCTCGACGCCATCAGCGACCCTGCTCATCCGGAGCACGACAATATGCGCCGCTGGGGCCCGGAGCGGTTCGATCCCAACGTGATCGACCGGAAGGCCCTATGCGTGCCTGAAGTCCATCAAGCCACGCGCCAAGGCGGTATCGCGAGCGATCAAGATGAGTCACGCAGGAACGGGCGCCATGGATGATCATCCGGCGCAGATATCGATTGCCGCGCTTGCTTATCCCCAGCAGCTTCGTTTTGCCTCCCGTAGAATATTCTCTCGGGACAAGACCTAGCCAAGCTGCCATATCGCGGGCCTTTTTGAACTGGCGGGCAGATCCAGCTGCTGCCAAAAGCGCCGTCGCGGCCAGCGGACCAATGCCCGGGATGGTCATCAATCGACGTGCGGTATCGCTTTGAGAGGCAAGTGCCTCAATCTCGCGGTTGACCTCGGCAATCCGCAGCTCCAGCTGCCGCAGCTCGTCAAATGTAGATGCAAGAATGCGACGCATCGCCGA
>NZ_JBVVPR010000058.1:0-35529 GCF_055811835.1 Bradyrhizobium sp. WSM4874 | reverse complement strand
ATCGGCGCCCCCGCCGGCATGAGCTAAACCCCGGAAAATTCCAGCATCAGCTGGCCTAGTTTTGGGGAGCACTTCAAAACCCCGGAAAATTCCAGCATCAGCTGGCCTAGTTTTGGGGAGCACTTCATAGTCGAGAGCCTCTACAGCATGGATGGCGACGTCGCACCGCTTGGAGACCTGCTCGGGATCGCGCACCGGCACGATGCGTTCATGGTTGGCGACGAAGCTCATGCAACGGGCGTTTACGGCGAGCAAGGGCGAGGGCTCACGGCGGCCTATGAACGACGCGAGAATCTCCTCGTTGTTCATGCCTGCGGTAAGGCGCTGGGAGCTTCCGGCGCGCTTGTCACCGCCACTGGCGTGCTGCGCACGATCAATCGCTGTCGCCCGTTCATCTTCGCGACCGCTCGGTCGCTGTTGATGGCGGTGGCCGTGCGGGAGTCTCTCTTGATCCTGCAGGAGGAGCCGGAGCGAAGAACGGTTGACGAAGCTGGTCGCGTTCTCGCATCGGGAGATGGCTGTGCGAGGCGAGAGAAGTCCTTCGAATCCGCAGATCCTGCCCTATATCGTTGGCGAGAATCGTTTTGAAGGGGAGACCGATAGCCAGCTGGTTGCACGGCTGAGCGGTCTTCCGGCCGATCGGATCGTTCCGGAGCGTTACCGCCTTAAAATACCCGCTTCCCCGAAATCCGCTGGCCTGTGCCGCCGCCAAGGCTAACCTGTAACTGTGGAAAGACAGGTCAGACGCATTGTTGCGCTCGCAACCATGCAAGAGCAGGCAATTGAACCTTTCCGCGGCGATCCGCGCTTTGCAAACGTTCGCCGTAGCGGCGCCGTCACAGTGCACTCGATCTGAAGACGAAGGATACCGGCCATTCGCAGGCGTCGGCCCGAAGCTTCACGCCTTCTTTAAAGTGCGCAATCTCTTGCTGCAGTAATACGATCTATGTGATGCCGCCATGTTGTGTAACACTAGGAGACCTGCACGAAATATATGCGGGCGTCTATGACGCTGCCGATGCGCTGGCCTGAAGACGCGCGCGGCTCCGCAAGACTAGGGAGTCTGAGTTGTCGTCGGCTTCCGGAACGAGTTGAGAGTGCCTTGCCATAAGGTGCCGAAATGGACGATAGTTACTCGCATGTTACGTTACTCTATGCCGACCGGCTCGGCCGGTGGACGCCGACGCCACCCGATCGGGCTTCGAACGCTATTCCGGCGTCAGCACAAGGCGATGCCATCGCAACATCCTGCCGTACTCGGACGATCAAATGCATACAGCTAGTTCATTGCGGGTTTGGCTCGCGGGAGACCTGACCGCGGTGGCATTCCAAGGACGAGCTGAGACAGATATGGAACGCCGCGAACAGTCGAGCGGACCACTAGCGCGATCGCAACAATTGCCGCCCCGAGCAGACCCGCCATGATCAACCGGGTCGTGAGATCCCAAAGTTCTCCGAGCTGTATGAAATCCATTAGACGGAACACGGTACCCTGGACAAGGTAGAGCAGCAGCGTGGTCTGGCCCAACTCCATAGCTATAAAGCGGGCGATTCGGGTTGAGTGGCTAAAGCGCCAGCATTGCAGCAAGAGTTCGATGGCGATTGCTGAGGCAGCTGCAGCGCCAACAAACATCAGAAGCACGTCTTTGGCCGACCGAAAATCGTGAATTAGTCCAAGATTATTGTAGACATAAGTGTCCTTGCCCCAGGCTACAAAACATACGCAAGTCAAGACCGAGAGAAATAAAATCAAGAGCGGCTTGTGAGATCGCGATGTAGTCGTCCATCGTTCGTTCGATTGAGCAAACAAGAATCCCAAGCAGAAGAACGGGTAAGTGAACCTGATCAAGGGTGATATGGAGAACGTCAGAGGAACGAGTGCAATCAGTATCGCTGAGCCAGATATGACCAACGATCGGTGGCTCAGCCTGGTGAGTATCTTGATGAGAAGGTAAGAAACAAACGTGGCCCAGATGAACCAGTATGTGCCGGCAAGATCGTCTACAAATTCCAAAAGTCCGGTAGTTAGGCTGGTCGCGCGCCACAATGCCGCTGACTTAGCTGTCTCCATGAGCGCCCACCAAAACAGCATGGGCAGTAAGAGCTGCGTCGCACGGGCGATGGCGGCCTGAGTGAACGACTTCTGCAGCAACGATCGCGAAGAAAGATAGCCGCTTATCGCCATAAAGAGTGGCATGTGAAACATATAGATTGCTTTGTAGTACGGCGAATACCAAAAGCCGCCGTCTCGATAGATGACATACTGGATCAGGTGCCCAACGATTACCAAGACAATGAGCGCACCTTTCGCGAAATCTAAGCTCAGATCTCGATCGCTTGCCCCGGTCGTGCGCGAGCTCGGGGCCATTATTCCAGTCACGCGTTGCAATCTATCAAACATCTAGATATCTGTTGTTGATGAGCCGGCGGCCCGTTGTCCGCTTCTTCTGCCTCATTTTTGGTTCAGACGAAAGGTGATGGTGGGAGTTTTTGGAAGGGCAACAAGCTCAACTGGTTAGGCCTTGAGGAACTAGCCGTGGGCCGAGCGTCTCTGTACGCCTCAGCAAACTGTGCGGCAGAGAGCCGATATTTGGTTTGAGATGCTGGGCTAGCAGTGCGGGCACGGCATGCTAGTTGCAGACGCGGCTCTGGGAGGAAGACTGTCGCACTCAGTCTCCCACTCAGCCCGACGCATCTCGGACCCGGCAGATGCGTCGGGCTTCTCCGGTTCGCCCAGCATAGTGACATTTGGTCCCGTCGACGCCGGGGTGATCAAGCTAACGGGGCGTCTGATAGCTGAACTCGATCACGCCAACTTGGGGCTATGGCATCGGGCTGCGGGGCACACGGATATCGGTGCTCCGAGTTGTGGAGCAAAAGCCGAGGACCAACGCTTTTTGAATTGAGCTGCTCGTTCGGCTTCGTGCAACTCATGCCTGAACCGCGCTTGCCGTGACGACTTTTGCCGTAAAGCCGCCGCCGCAGTGATTGCTGCCGCATTTATGGTGTAAACGGCTCTGCTGGATCGCAGCTGCGGAATGTCTACGGTCCTGACAAAGTCCGCACCCGTGTGATGGACACGTGCTCATGAAGGCCAGGCGTGAAACGGGCTGCGCGTGTGGAGTACCATCTCTAGCTGAAGCTCGTGGCTTATGTGCATCCGGGGGAGGCCTGGTTGATCGTACTTGGGCGGATGACCAACTGCATTCGAGCAACATGACCTAATGCTCCAAGGAGGCCAGATCTAACGCAGGAGTGCGTGAAAGAGCACGGTCAGATGCGCGTGCGCGACGTCGCCGAGGCAGGCTTCTCGATCAATATCAGCTGAGCTTGGCGTGGGGATGAGGCGGTAGATCGCAGCGGCGGGCGGACTCTCCTCACTTGTGGACTGGCTTAGATGCGATCGTCATTCAATAACTCTTCGCGCAGCACTTTGAAGGCCTACTACACCATTCGACTCCGCTCCGCCAACGAGGTCGCCTTCGGCGGGCCTAGGGGGCTCCACACTCACGTGTTGCGGATCAAGCAGGGAGCAAGGCCTTCTTCGCGCACCAGCGACTCAGCGGATCACAAACAGCGCTGGCGTTCAGGCGTTAGCTCCACATTATTGCCTCACAACCCCTGACCGTTTCGGCGCGAAGCAAGGACCCACCCCAATGCCGTTGGCGGCGATGCTGTCGCTAGGACCAGTGTCTCTCGTGTGCCGGCAAGTTAGCTTGGTCGGGCCAAATTCAAGGTTTCAGTCAATGACTCCTCGAATATATCGAGCCCTTGTCCCAACGTTTCTTCGTCGATCGTAAGTGCAGGCAGGAACTTGACAACCTGATCCGTCGGTCCGCATCGCTCGATAATCAATCCCTTCACAAATGCCCTCCGTGACGTCGCCTCTGCGATCTCGCTCGTTTTGCAATCGAAGCCGCATACCATGCCGCGTCCACGAACGGCAAACTCGTTTCCGTGCTGATGCGCGATAGCATCGAGTCGACGCCGCATAAATGCACCCAAGCGTTGGATCTGTTGCGAGAACGTCTGGTTGCGCCAATACAGATCCAATGCCGCCTTGCCAGAAACGAGTGCAAGGTTGTTTCCGCGAAATGTTCCCGTGTGCTCGCCTGGTTCCCATGCGTCGATCGCTTCCTTGATCAAGAGCATCGACAATGGCAAGCCGTAACCACTCAGCGATTTCGACATCACAACAATGTCTGGCGACAACGCAGCGAACTCGAAGCTGAAGAACTCACCTGTGCGACCACAGCCCATTTGGATATCGTCAACTATGAAAATAGCTCCGACCTCCTTTGCCAAAGCCTGCATTGACTGCAGCCATTCCTTGCCGGCGACGTTAATGCCTCCCTCTCCTTGCACTGTTTCGACGAGAATGGCGGCTGGAAGATCAGTACCACTGCTCTCGTCCATTAACACCTTTCGAACGTAATCCGCCGGACTGTACGAGGAGCCAAGATACCCATCATAGGGCATGAAAGTTGTGCCGGATAAGGGAATCCCGCTGGCTTTACGGTAAAAGCGGTTACCGCTCGCGGCTGTGGCTCCCAAGCTTTGGCCGTGATATCCGTTCGTGAAAGAAATGACGTTGTGACGCCCTGTGATTTTACGCGAGAGCTTTAGAGCTGCTTCAACGGCGTTAGCTCCTGTAGGCCCGGTGAATTGAAAGCGGTAGGAAAGATTCCGTTCCCGAAGAATAACAGAGCTAAAGGTCTCCATGAATTCGACTTTTGCTGGAGTGGCCATGTCCAAGCCGTGGACGACCCCGTCCGACTCCAGATAGTCGCTGATTGCTGCTTTGATCTGCTGATTGTTGTGGCCATAGTTTAGCGCTCCAGCGCCAGACAGAAAGTCAATGACCTTTCGGCCGCCCCCTGTGAACATAATTGAACCGCGCGCCCCATTGAAGACAGCAGGAAAGGAACGTGAGTACGTACGCACATTGGACTCTAGCGTTTCAATTGTCTTCATTCGGCTCCCCTGTGTACTCCAACCATGCGGTCGTCGCGTCGACCAGACAATCTGCCCGATGAAACAACGCGGGCCAACATCGTGCAGGACTGGCAGGCCATGACCGCGGGTTCCGCGCCTCTCGGCATCGTTTGGGTTGCGCGTAGCGCATCTAAAAATCAGCTCCAACGGGTTACCTGAGAACCAGGCGGAACAAAGCTACCATCTCTAGTAGCTTCGTCCCCATCCAGCGACGGCCCCCGTGTTAAGTCATCTTTCGCGAACAGGTTTACCTAGCCGCGCGGGAAGACGTTGCGCATGCGTGCGGTACCTTGCGTCAGGATACCGCGAGCCGGAAGCGACATGCTCAGGCCACGGTCTCAGGGACTAGAAGGACACGCCCGCCGCCCGACCGGTTTTGGCCTTGCGCTTGGTTGACACAATCGCCGGGCAGTCGTCGGCGTGGATGCGTTCGGCAGCAAAGGCATGGCTTGAGATCGAATCTGCCAGCGGCACTTGTGTTGCCATTCCAACGGATGCGTAAGCTTCCGGTGCTTCAGTCCGAAGAGTTGCTGGGATCGAACCGAATTTAGCGGATCTGGCGGTGCAAACCGTTCGATCCGCCAACATTCGATCTGCCAACATACGTCTTTGCGGCTTCTCGGAATTCCGCAGCGAACGTCTTGACAAACTCCGTGATGTTGGCCGCGATCGCCGCCTCCTTTTCCGCCAAACTCGGCGGCCGGATCCGTGGCACTTTCGCGCCGAACTCAGCAATGGTTGTCGCACTCAAGATCGCGCGCTCCTGCGTTAACGCGACGAGCGCTTCGGCCTCGTCGGATTACGCGATCATACGGGAGGCATGTTGTCAGGGGCCCGAACTAGCAAGGTGCTTCAACCAGACGTCGAAAGTGCGACAACAGCGACAGGAGTGCGGCTACATCAAAAGGTGATGGTCGCCACTGGCGCGGCGTAAGCACGAGCAATCGCGCGTTGATCGACATCGTGAGCGCCGCGCGGGCGCGGCTTGGTCCAGATTGCTTGCCCCGCTTTCAGGCGTTTGTTCCGGGACGGTGCTCGCGGAGTACTTCATCGACGCAGGCCATCAACTCCAGAGCGGGAAACGGTTTAGCGAAAAAGCCGGTCACGCCGGCGCTCAAAGCGCGGGCTCGCGTGCGATCATCCGCGAAGGCAGTAATCAAAATGAATGGCGCAGCGTGGCCTTGGGCCCGCATCTGTTCTAAAAGTTCAAAGCCGCTCATCGTGGGCATCTGCACGTCTGCAATTACACAGGACGTGCCGTTCAATTGAGACGACTCCAGGAATTCCTCAGCCGAAGCAAACGTATGAACGATGTGGCCCTGTGATTTCAAGAGGTTGTTCAGCGCGACACGAATTGAAGGATCATCGTCGACAACGGAAATAGTGTTAGACAAGACCACCCGTCCTGGTTGGGCGAAGGCACTGGCCGAAGCATGGCGGCCAGCTGAAGGGTGCGCGTGTACGAAGAAATTGTAAAATCATACTTAGGTTTGTACTCTGAAACGGTCGGTCCCAATTCCCAGCCTCTCCGCCATTCTAATCAAATCGGCTAGTGATCGAGCACCCATCTTCTTCATCACGTGCCCCCGGTAGATTTTGACTGTAATCTCGGCAAGCCCGAGTTCCGCGGCTACCTGTTTGTTCAAGAGGCCCGTGGCGACCAGTCTCAAGACATCCTGCTCTCGTGGACTTAGAGCCTCGAACAAGGATTGCAGCTTCGTGACAACCTTGTCTATAGCTCGTCTCTTGCGATCCTGTTCGATCGCTGCGACCACTCCATCGAGCAGTTCCTGATCGCGAAACGGCTTGCCGAGAAAATCGATTGCTCCATTCTTCATCGCTTTGACGGTCATCGGAATATCGCCATGAGCGGTGATGAAAATAATGGGAATGTGAACCTTCAGTTTGGCTAATTCAACCTGGAGCTCCAGCCCGCTCAAGCCCGGCAGTCTGATATCAAGCACAAGGCAGCTGGGAACATCAGGAAGCTCGCTCTGGAGCAGTTCCTGGGCCGATCCGAAAGCAACAACGTCTAGACCGATCGAACGAAACAGGTTGACGAGCGATTCGCGCATTGAGAGGTCGTCGTCGACGACCAACACGCTCGGTCTCACCTCCGGCCCTTCGACAGTTGCGGCTTGCTTCCGCGGTTCAGAGCGCTTGGTCACGATAAAAGCCTCACTTTGCAATGGTGGTAGAGGTTCCGTGGAGCCACGACCAAAGGTTGCTCGTGGCGGCCTTCTCAGGAGCTTTCGCGCAGTGCAAATCTCTGAGATCTTCCAGGTATGCGAACGGCCAGCCGTTTGCGTGCGTAAGACATTATCACGAAAGTCTAGCAAAAAGGGCCCGAGTGGTCGAGAACTGGCTTCCGTCTGTCCGCCGTCCCGTTGGAACGGCCCGGCGGCATTGATCAAATCAATCAGCAGCCAAGTTGAGGCGCTCGCTCTAGCTGGCGGTGGATGCCGCTTGGCATCCCCGTTCAGGCGCATGAGGCGTCGGCGGACTCTCGTTAAGCGGCCGGATCAAAATGCCCGCCGCCTCGGTAGCTGCACGCGTGGGCGCGAGCTGAGCGAATCGGGGCGAATGTGCCTGTGCATGCGCCGATCCCGCCGGCGTTGTTGAGATCGGCATGCGGCGTAGACTATCGCAACCGCAGTAAAGAAAATGGACATCAGAACGAGTAGCAGCGGCATCAGCACATAAATTCTTTTTTGCGTCGTCAGAGCGCCTGTGAGTTGCGTCTTTAGCGAGCTTGGGAAAGCACCTTGCATCGGTTTCGTACAACCTGACGCATGGTGCGATTCAAGTCCTTTTGGTCGTGCTTTGTAGGAAATGTAATCATCTCGAGCTGCGGGGGCGCCCACGTTCGTGCGTCCTGCCGATTGCTTCGCTGCTCGTATCCGAAGATGATGTTTGTATTCAAATGGAGAGGGCGCATTCGCGGGATTGGCGGGCACCATAGGTGCGTATCGAGCACGCTGATTCGAAGCTTAGCTCCTCAATGCCGCAGTATAGGGCTGAAACTGGCTCGAGCGGTCCGCTTGGAGCAGCCGCCAACCGCCCACTAGCTCATCAATCTTCCGACGCAACTCATTAAGGCGGCCCGGCGCACTCCTTTGAGAAGAAGTGTGCCGGGTTCGCCCCACATCGCCAGTACATCCGTGGTGATGGTGTCCCAGATGATGTGACCCGCGTGGCAAAACTGAGACTCGTTTAGCAGCCAAAGTAGATGGTGACTCCCTGCTACTTCACACAGGACGGGAAAGGCTTGAATCGTACGTAGGGTCACGTTGTACATGTCTTGTAGATCGATCGAGTTAGCATCTCTCGAGCCGACTAGGTGGAGTTCGTAGTTGGCAAGTTAGATCTGTCGCAGCGCGACTGGGACGAGAAGGCGTTCCGCTGTTCTCCAGTGGCTGGGATCTCCAGTCGGAGGGTTTCGGAAGCTTCATGCGGTGTTTGGAGTCGTCCTTTGGCCTGCGTCCTGGCCCCGGGTGGTCGAGCGTGAACGAGATCGTCTTAACGGCCCACTGTCATGCTGACATTGCGGGGTTGTTCGCCAATCCAAGGCTGGTGGCCGGTCTTGGTCAGGGCAAGGAACACGTTGTTCAGGATCGCAGCCGTCTCCGTTCGAAAAGGCTATCGAAGAAGGGCTCGCTGGAACCCAGCTTGTAAGGAGCGTCGCTGGGTTTTAGGCAGCGCACCCATCTTCGTCGAGGAGATGACGGATCAAAGTATGTGCCGATCCGAGATTGCCCACAAAGCGAACCTTGTGCTCTCCTCATCCGAAGCCGGTGAACGCGCATTGCAGGACACCATTCGTCGGCGCAATCGACTTTCAGTACGATCCGTCCTGGCTTGCCTGGGAGCATGCGCTGCCCGTGTCGCTATCTCTGCTCTGCGTGAGGGACCGCTATATCGGTGCCGCTGTCGTCGCCGTTTCCGACAATCTCCTGCCCGACAGCATGCCCATCCGCCATCTTATGGCGGAGCGAGTCCACGCTCAGGGCATCGACGCTTACGACCTACTCACTGGGGTCGGACGGGACTGCGTCGGCCCATTGCAATTCCTGCCGGACGGCATCGAACCCGGGCGCTGCCGGGGCTGTTGACGGCAGACCCGTTGACGACGAGAATCGCCCGGCTTCTCGGCGACCTTTGCATCGGCTCTCCTTGAACTTGGTGAGGACGAGGACTTTCGGATCTCGATCGCCGGCGCCCAGGAAAAGACCGCGCTCTTGTTCTGGAAAGGGCGTTGGTACAAGCCGCTGGCGACTACAGCCACGACGCACATTCTCAAACCGCGGATTGACCGACTGCCGAACGGCCTCAATCTTTCCTACAGCGTCGAGAATGGGTTCTTCTGCCTCAAGCTGACAGCAGCTCTCGGACTTCCGAGCGCCGCGATTGCGATCGAGGAGCTTGAAGGCAACCGTGTGCTCGTGGTCGAGAGGTTCGTTCCCCGCTGGACCGGCGACAACCGTCTCCTACGTTTGCCTCAAGAGGATTGCTGCCAGGCTTTGTCCGTGCCGCCGCCTTGAAATATGAATCCGAGGGCGAGCCCAGTATTCCAGCTATCTTTAACCTGCCAAAGGGAAGCGATCAACCGGAAGCAGATCAAACGACGTTTTTGTGGCAACCAGCGGCAGAACGCACTTTCGGGCGCTCCAGCCGGGCGAGTTGTTCCTCTTCAAACTAGCCGTGCCAAACAACTTCATTGTTAGTGGCGGCATTTTCGGCCACGCGTCAATCGAGCCGCTGTCCCTGGCGTGGGAAGCCTTCGGCTTGAGCCGCTCTATCACGAAGGACTCCTTCCGCGCCGGCGCGCTACGTAGTCCGGAGCCGCCGCCCGGGCTGGACGTGCGCGCAGGGCTGCGCTCGATCGACACGATCGGGCTCTAACATATAGCGTGCGTCCGTTATATTGTGCTTACTGCGGGCTACTCTTTGGCGGCCTTGATCCGGACCAGCGGCGAATTTTGCGAAGTTCCTTCACAAGGGCGCCCCTTATGTGTCAGATTTTGGCTCGCGTCTTCTTAGTCTGGTCAGGCAAATGCCGCGCGACCCTCCCAGCCGAACTGTGTTCGGCTCAAATCTCGACAACGACATCCAGCCCCTGTGGAGGGACGGAGGTCGTGTGTTCTGCCGTGCGTGGCGGCAAATCAACGGCAGCAAGGCTGTCGTGCTTCTCGTGCGGCCCACCGCGGAACACCCCGCCACGATCGAGTGCCTCGCCCACGAGTATGAGCTGAGAGAGGAGCTAGATGAGGCATGGGCGGTGCGGCCTCTGGAACTCATCCGGGAAGCTGGTCGTACCATGCTGGTCCTGGAGGATCCATGCGGGGAGCCGCTGCTAAACTTAGTTGGAGTCGGCATGGAGCCTCAGCGCTTCCTGCGCCTTGCTATCGGTGTCACGAGGTCCGTGGGCAAGCTTCACCGCCGCGGCTTAATCCACAAGGACCTGAAACCCGGTCACATTCTGGTCAATTGTCCTGACGAACAAGTACGACTCACCGGGTTCGGGCTGGCGTCCCGGCTTTCCCGCGAGCGGGTGCCGCCTGAGCCTGCCGAGTTCATCGCCGGCTCGCTGCCCTACATGGCGCCCGAACAGACCGGACGAATGAATCGCTCAGTCGACTCTCGCAGTGATCTCTATTCACTTGGCGTGATATTCTACCAGATGCTGACCGGCGCGATGCCGTTCACGGGCTCAGACCCGTTGGAGTGGATTCATTGTCATATTGCAAGAAAAGCAACACCGCCCCTCGAGAAATCGCAAAATGTCCCGGAGCCAATCTCTCACATTGTGATGAAACTCCTCGCGAAAACCGCCGAGGAACGCTACCAGACTGCCGCTGGCCTTGAACACGATCTGCAACACTGTCTGGCAGCATGGGCCAACCATGGTCGCATCGAGCCTTTTGAGCTTGGCGCAGACGACACACCTGATCGGTTGATCCTCCCCGAGAAGCTCTATGGGAGAGCCCGCGAGATCGAGACCTTGCTTGGCTCTTTCGATGGCGCGGTGAAGAGCGGCGCGCCGAGGTTGGTGCTGGTTGCCGGTTATTCCGGCATCGGTAAGTCTTCGCTTGTCCAAGAGCTACACAAAGTACTCGTGCCCTCGCGCGGGCTGTTGGCATCAGGCAAATTCGACCAAGTGAAGCGCGATGTGCCCTTTGCGACACTAGTGCAGACCCTTCAGAGCCTTGTGCGTCCTCTTCTCAGCAAAAGTGAGGGCGAACTCGCGACCTGGCGGCAAGCGTTCCGGGAGGCCCTCGCTGGGAATGGACGGCTGATCGTCGAATTGATCCCCGATCTGAGCCTGGTTATCGGGGAGCAGCCCGCGGTTGCTGAGCTTCCAGCCCGTCAAGCGCAAATCCGTTTCCAGCTCGTGCTTCGTCGCTTTATTGGCGTGTTCGCCCGGCGGACCCATCCATTGGTGCTCTTCCTCGACGATTTGCAGTGGTGTGACGCCGCAACACTCGACGTGATCGAGGATCTGCTGGCCCAGCCGGATCTGCACCTGCTGCTTGTTGGAGCTTACCGCAGCAATGAAGTTGATGCAGATCATCCGCTCAAACGCAAGCTCGAGCCCATCCGGAGAGCCGGCCGAAATCTACAGGAGATCACGCTATCGCCGCTCAGCGCAGACGACGTCGCGCAGTTGGTCGCGGATACCCTTCGCTGCGGACCAAAACGCGCTGCCCCGCTTGCGAGCCTGGTGCATCAGAAGACGATGGGCAATCCGTTCTTCGCCATTCAATTCTTGTCTGAACTGGCCGGAGAGCAGCTGTTGACGTTCGATCACGAGTCGGCGCGCTGGCGTTGGGATCTGCAGCGCATTAAGGCAAAAGCATACACCGAGAACGTCGTCGATCTGATGCTCGGCAAGCTCATCCGGCTGCCCAAGGAAACGCAGTGCGCGCTGCAACAGCTGGCCTGTTTCGGCAACATCGCCGGGACGGCGGACCTTGCGATTGTGCTCGAAATTGCAGAGGAGCAGGTGCACGCGACCCTGTGGCCGGCAATTCGGCGGGAACTGATTGTGCGGCATGGGACAGCTTACCGCTTCGTCCACGATCGCGTTCAAGAGGCGGCCTACTTGCTGATGCCGGAATCCTCGCGCGCTCCTTCCCATCTGCGGATCGGTCGGATGCTTGCGGCACATGTTCCTGTGGACAAACGTGAAGAGGCCATCTTCGACATCGTCAGTCAGCTCAATCGAGGTGTCGCACTAATCACTTCCGATCCGGAGCTAGAGCAGCTTGCGCAGCTGAATTTGGTCGCAGGGCAGCGTGCCAGGGGGTCGGCGGCCTACGCCTCGGCACTCTCATATTTCACCGTCGGTGCTGCGCTGCTCGCAGAGCACTCTTGGCAAACGCGCCATGAACTCGCGTTCGCACTCGAGACCAGCCGGGCCGAATGCGAATTCTTGGTAGGCCAGCTGGAGATTGCAGAGCGTCTCTTGTCCGCACTGCCGAAGCACGCCTTGAACGGGCCCCAACGAGCAACGGTCGCATGTTTGCGGGTCGATCTTTACTTGACGCTAGGTCAGCACGGCCGGGCAGTGCTCATAGGTCTCGAATATCTTCGCGGCGTCGGCATCGAGTGGTCGCAGCGTCCGACGGACCAGGAAATGCTGGCCGAATATCAGCGGATGTGGTCACAGCTGCCCGACGCAATCGAGGATCTTGCTGATTTGCCTCGAATGACAGACCAGGCCACGCTTGCCACACTTGCCGTGTTGACGCGGATTGTTCCGCCGGCAGGCTTCACGGACGCCAATTTATCCGCTTTGGTGATCTGCCGAGCGGTCACCATCAGCCTCAAATACGGCAACACTGATGCTTCCTGCGCCCATTACGCATGGCTAGGCCGAATCTCGGCCGGACGCTTCGGTGACTACCAAGCGGCTGATAAATTTGGTCGTCTTGCTTGCGACCTGGTTGATCGCGGTGAGTTCTCTCGTTTTCGGGCTCACGTCTATTTGGCCGTCGGAGGCAACGTGATCCCGTGGACGAAGCCGCTTAGAGACGGCCGAGTTTTGATCCGGCGAGCCCTCGAAGCCGCGGTCAGTAGCGGTGATGTCATCTATGAGGCGTACAGTTCGGTCCATCTAACCTCAAGTATGATGATGGCCGGAGATCACCTGAAAGAGGTACAGAACCAGTTAGAGAAAAGCGCTGCTACGATCCGGAACAGAAAGGTACAATTTGCTGCTGAGGCGGTGGCCGCTCAGCTCGCAATCATCAGAACCATGCGCGGCCTCACGCGCTCACTCGGTTGCTTCGATGACCAACAATTTGACGAGCTAGACGTTGAACGATCGTTGGCAGGAAGTCCGGAGTCACCTAGCGAAACCGTCTACTGGATCCGCAAACTTCAGGCGCGCTTCCTATCCGGCGATTATGCTGCAGCTGTTGAGGCTCGCTCGAAGGCCGAGCCCAAACTATGGACCATACCAACAGAGCCCTTGACCGCGGAGTTTCACTTTTACGGTGCGCTGTCTCACTCGTGTTATTGCGACAGGCTGGGCGAAGGCGAACAACAGCCACACCGACATATCATTGATGCCCATTACAGGCAACTGCAGACATGGGCGACGAATTGCCCCGACAACTTCGAGAATCGGGCTGCCTTGGTCGGAGCTGAAATTGCGAGGCTGGAATGCCGGGATGCAGACGCAATGCGACTGTACGAACACTCAATCCAAACCGCAGGACGTAACGGTTTCCCCCACCACGAGGGGATCGCTTGTGAACTTGCCGCGCGCTTTTATGCTGCACGCAGTTTTGGCAGGATCTCCCGGGTTTACCTGCAGGACGCGCGGCGCGGCTACCTTCGTTGGGGAGCGGATGGTAAGGTGCGTCAACTCGAGGAGCTGCATCCACATCTCATGCATCAGGAGCCCCCTCTTGCCGTGAATGGCATGACGATCGGAGCTCCGGTTGAGCATCTTGATCTGGCGACGGTGACAAAAGTCTCGCAAGCCATTTCCGGCGAGATGGTGCTCGAGAAATTAATCGACACGCTTATGCGGACGGCCATTGAGCAGGCCGGCGCCGAACGCGGTTTGCTGATTCTGCTGCATGGAGGCCAGCCACGGATCGAGGCGGAGGCCACAACGGTAGCAAATACGCTCCTTGTAAAGGTGGATGAACACCCCGTAACCGCGATGGCTCTTCCCGAATCCGTGCTGCATTTTGTGCTACGTGTCCGCGAAAACGTCGTTCTAGAAGATGCTGTCGCCCAGCCTTCATTTGCCGAAGATCCTTATATCCGCGAGCGCAAGGCGCGTTCTATTCTTTGCCTGCCACTGATCACGCAGGGCAAGCTGATCGGCGCACTTTATCTGGAGAATAATCTCGCACCGCGCATATTCTCGGCTGCCCGAACGTCAATGCAGAAAATGCTTGCCTCTCAAGCTGCAACAGCGCTCGAAAACAGCCGGTTGTACAGCGAAGTTCAGCAACGGGAGGCGAAAATCCGGCGCTTGCTCGACGCTAACATCATCGGAATCTTTATCATTCACGAAGGGGGCGAGATCATCGAAGCAAATCAAGCCTTTCTTACGATGGTTGGATACGACCAAGAAGATCTCCTCGCAGGCCGAGTGAACGGTCTCGATCTGACGCCTCCAGAATGGCACGAGCGCACAATGGATGCTAGCGCAGAAGCAAAAAGGACCGGAGCTGTTCAGCAGTTCGAGAAAGAGTATGTTCGGAAGGATGGCAGTCGGGTGCCGGTGCTGATTGGCCTCGCCGTGTTCGATGCGCGAGAGCACCAAGCTGTTGGCTTCGTCCTAGACCTGACAGAACGAAAGAGAGCGGAAGCGGAGGCCCGTGAAAGCGAACGGCGCTATCGCGAGACTCTGATGGGCCTTGCACACGCCAATCGGATCACGACAATGGGACAGCTGGCCGCCTCGATCGCCCATGAGGTGAACCAGCCGATTGCCGCGATCAGCAGTAATGCGGGGGCGGGGCTAAATTGGCTCAGTGCTCAACCGCCAAATCTGGAAGAGGTTCGGCAGACCTTCGGTTTGATTGTCCGTGACAGTATGCGCGCAGGAAACGTGATCCGTCGGATCCGCGCTCTAATGAATAAAGCTCCTATGCAAACGGAGCTTCTTGCAATTGACGAATTGATCGTAGAGGTGCTGGCCCTAGTCCGCGCGGAACTTGCACAAAATGATGTGTGGGTGCAAACCCGACGGCCTGAGGCTTTGCCGCTCGTTCGGGCAGATCGCGTTCAGGTACGGCAGGTGATTCTCAATTTGATCACGAATGCCATCGAGGCTATGAGCGAGATCAACGAAGGCGAGCGCGAATTACTGATCACGACGCGCACAGATGGCTCGAATAATGTATTGGTCAGCTTTCGGGATACAGGTCCAGGACTCGATCCAAACAGCGCAGACCGTATGTTCGAGGCGTTCTACACCACCAAGTCAGAAGGCATGGGCATGGGGCTGGCCATTTGCCATTCCATTATTGAGGCGCATGGGGGCCGGATGTGGGCGGGCGCCAATGATCCTCACGGGGCCGTCTTTCAGTTCAGCATGCCCGTTGCGCCGGAGGGCGTCGAGCAGGCGAAACAGGTCTCTTGGACGGCTTAGGCCGAATTCGAGGTCGAGCAGGGTGGTCCGGGAGCCCCGATCATTGTGACAGAAGTGAGCTGCGCGACCTTGCAAATGTGAGACATTCGCGTTTCTTGCTGCCCGTCGGGAGTGTGCGCGACCGCAGATTGTCGTGAAGTGTCAGAGAGTCTGCAATCTGACCGCAATGTCAGATTCCAGACGCTTGGAGGGCTCCTTGCAAATCTCTTAAGACTTGCACGCCATAAAAGCTGGAGTTGGCCTAGCGGCTTGGCGTTCGCGGTGCCGCTCGCGGACGCCGCGCGTTCCTGTGCTGTGTAAAGCACCTGCCGCGAGCAGAAACCCGCCGCCCGCGCGTGGTTGTGCAGAAGGACAGCAGTCGAGGAAGTGGAGGAAGTCCACGTGACACCGGTTCGTTTACAATACCTCGATCGGGTTCGTCATCCTTTCGGAATGAGGTGAGCCGCACGACGGTCTTCCTCACGGTTGCTCTTGGATAAGCCCTCGATGACGCCGGCGCGATCCGCGGCATTGCGGTTCTGGCTCATCTTCCGTGAGCCATCTAGCCGTGTAATTTGCAATCGCAGGCCGATAATCCCCTCGAGCTCCGCTTTGATGAAATCGGCAGGTGCGTCCGAGACCGCCCAGCGGTCTTTGCTTGAACGCTCATGTACATCGGTCAGCCGCGTGACTACCTCGCGGAGCCGATCGGAATCCTCGAAGAACTCAACTTGTCCGTAGGCATGCACAGCGACATAGTTCCACGTTGGTACGGCCTCGCCTCTCTCGTGCTTGGTCACGTACCATGAAGGGCTGATATAGGCCTCCGCCCCAGCGAAAATTGCCATCGCCTCTCCGGTTGGTGTCAGCTTCCACTGCGGATTAGCACGCGCCACGTGCGCGTAAATCGTGCCCATCGAGCCTGCGCTCTCGTCGAGTACTACGGGCAGCAACGTTCCAACAAGCCCCTCGTGAGTGGCGGTGACCAGTGTCGCTGTCCGTGCTTCGCGCATTGTTTGTTGAAGGTCGGCGATATCGAGAACTTGGAAGCAGGACGGCGTGTACATCAGTGAAGCTCCCAGGCAGCCCGACGGAAGCCGGGCGTCTCATGATTTGAACTGCGGTACGCCTCATTCGGGATCACAGGAACAGCCAGGTTTGGTAGTTGCATTCCAGGGCCTTAGGGCAGCTAGCCCATTAAGCGTCGAAGGCGCAAATCAAAGAGCGCGGTTGCAAGCTGGTCCCGCCGTTGCCTTCGAGCCGTGCGCGTTACGTGAAACGCGGGGATAAGATGTTGCTTTCATTCTGACCGCGCTCTCGAAGCATCGACCGCTGTTTTCATCAGTCGTGAGCCGCTCAATGGCTACCCAGGTCGATTCCATCTGGCACGGTGCCTGCGGCTGCACACCTCGACTGTTGTTTAGCATGCTTCCGATGTTACCAGCCTGCCTTATTGACGACGATTTAATGGCGTTAACGCCGCATGCTGATGGCCCCGTCTAGTTCAGCAGGCTCAAAAATTCAGGTTGTTGTGCGGAATTGCGGAGGTAAGAGAGAGCATCATATGCCTATGAAACACACGATGGAGCACATCAAGCGTTCGTTGCACGTGCTCTGCGGACTTGCTGCCGTCCTCGGCGTCTCGTCCCTCCTCGGACCGAACGATGTGCGATCGGAGGCCATCATGGGCTTTGGCTCTGCAGCGACGGGCGGGCTGGGAGGCGAGATAGTTCAAGTCAGATCAACCAAGCTCTGAATTATGAGTTATGTCGGTGGTACAGCTTCGGCCAGTGCAATGACGATAGTCCGCGCGAGATCCAGGTAATCGGAACCATAGACTTTACCGGTACGGAGGGGCGAGGCGAAGGGCAGGGGTCCCAATACGGCCGTGCCTGTTCGGCACCTTACAAGCGTGAGTCCCTTCTTCTTATCGATGGAAACGACGCGCATTGCGATGGCAAGGAGAAGATGTCGGTCGCATTCGACAGGGCCGGCAAGCGCCCGCTGGAAATTGGCTCAAACAAAACGGTGATCGGCATTGGCTCGGCCGCTACAATCAAAGTGAAGGGGTGGGGTCAGCAACGTCGTTATTCGCAACCTGACCATCAGTGGCCCGCCCCGAGATCTCATGAAAATAGTTATTTGCGATAGTGATCGTCTCCGGGACACCAAGAAACAGGAGGTTCCAATAGTGCTCCCCGTTAGAATAGGAGGAATAGACATCGCTGCCATCGAAGTCGTTCCAGGAAAGCGTAATATTCGTCGTGGGGAAAAAGCCGCCGACAATCATCTGACGCCCGATATTGTGAAATCGGTTGTGATCGATCCACACCAGGTCGGCTCGTGCAATTGAAATAGCATCACCGGCAAATATCACGCCTTCATTGATATCAGCCGCACATTGACGGTGCGCAGGCCATTATCCATCTCGTTAACAATTACTTCCACAACACGAATGCGCAACACAGCTGCGGAGTTTTCCATGCAGTGGTTGCTGGATCATCTGTGCAAGCACTCGTCGAGGGTAATTACTTCGACAACATTGAAACACCTTTAACGACCGGTAGTGGACATATCTTTGCCGTCTTAGGCAAAGCCACCGGGACAATGCCGAGCATCTGCCTCACCGCCCTCGGACGTCGGTGCATCGAGAACATCGCGATCCCAGTGCCGCGGGTCAATGGCTTTCGCCTGGATGAAACCGTAGTTCAATCGTTTGGGTCTCTTCCAAGGTCATCTATTTCTCTTCCATTTCCAGCGGATGAAGTTCCGGTAGTGATCGCCGCCAGGGCAGGTCCCGGACACCTTCAGAGCCGGTGATGGCTCGTTCGCAGACGCGGCCCGTATTTGGCCGATTGCTGCAAACAGTTGGGCAGGTGCCATACTTGACGAGAACGGCACGCACGGCTCGCTGCTCAAAGTTGCACGAAGGCCGTATGGCGCGTTTCTGTTCGGGTACCGAGCGGTACAATTCCTCTCGGTATTGCGTGCCTTTCGCCCCGGACCGAGGCGGTAGCCTCAGAGTTTTCACCTCTGGTGTATTTGCGGGTTCGGATTGCAAGAGGATTGGAGGTGCCATCGAGCTCCTGGCAAGCTGTTCGGATCATCAACCTGACGTTCACAGCTCGTGTCCGACTGGCATGGTGCTTGCTCAAGAGTACCCGCAGCGCGAGGCTCGTCATCGAAAGCGAGTGAGATGCACCCTCGTCTGCTTGAACAATCCGCAAAACTTGGAAAAAATTGCAATGAAAGAAACGGCTTCGACCGAGCGTGTCATTCCAGCGACCGACGTCGTCAAGCGCGCCGCGCGCATCGGTGTTGAAATCAGAGATATCAAACTTTCGGGTGATTTGCCGAGCCAAACCGTCGCTGCAATCAATAGCCTGCTGCTCGAACATAAAGTGATCTTCTTCCGCGATCAGCGGCATCTTGATGACGCGGAGCAGGAGCGCTTTGCCGCTTGTTTGGGAAAGCTGGTGCCGCATCCCACACTCGGTACGATCAATGGAACGACCTCGATCCTCGAGCTTGATTCCGCGCGTGGAGGTAGCCGAGCCGATGTATGGCACACCGATGGAACCTTTCTAGCGGCTTATCCCAAAGCTGCGGTGCTGCGAGCTATTGTGATCCCATCGTCCGGCGGCGATACGATTTGGTCGAATGCTGTGGCGGCCTACCTGGATCTGCCGCGGCCGCTCCAACGGCTTGCCGACGAACTCTGGACCGTTCACAGCAACGCCTTCGACTACGCCGGGACCTGCCGTGTTCGCGATATCGATCAGAAGCATTTTGATGAGGTCTTTACCAAAACAATCTATGAGACGGAGCATCCGGTGGTCCGTGTACATCCCGAGACCGGCGAGCGCGCGCTGGTGCTCGGCGATCTGGTGCAAAGGTTTATTGATATCCGAAAACGCGACAGCCAGAAGCTGTTTCAACTATTCCAGTCCTATATCACGGCGCCCGAAAATACCGTGCGCTGGACCTGGAAAGAAGGCGATGTCGCGATTTGGGACAACCGCGCAACACAGCATTATGCCGTTAACGATTACGGTGACCAGCATCGCGTCGTTCATCGTGCCACACTCGATGGTGACGCGCCCGTCAGTGTCGATGGTCGATGCAGTGTGACGCGCCTCAAGATGACGAAGCACCCGTCCACGAAAGTTGCCTAGCAGTGCGCGGCAAATTCACATAATTGCACTGGCCTTGTCGCATGTTCGCGCGAATAGATGTTTGCGAAGAGAAGTTAAGCCGAGCAGAACGCCACGCGCAATTGGATGGGAGGAGCTAACGCGCGCGCAGACCCGAGAGGCGACCTACTTGCTGAAGTAAGATGCTCAAGCTCATCTCGTCCGGCCGAAAATGATTCAGCGCCGAGTGGCGCGAGTCATCCGGCCGCGTCCGGTTGACTTTCCCACGGAAGGGGGTGCGTTTCCGCCGACCTTGCGCATCGCCTTTCGGACGACGGCACGACCGTCGGACAGACAGAGCGCGATTGCCGGAGCTGGCTGAATTTTGGCATCTGTGTCGCGGTTCCACTTACCAAGTCTCGTCGCGGGAATCTCCGAGGGCACGATCTCGGCGTTGTCATGGCAGAGTAAGAGCTCGGACGCGAGTCTGACGAGCTGCAGGAGCAGCTAACGTGAAACAATGTCGCTCCGCAAGAGGATACGACTTTTGCACGATACGGCGCCGGTCTATCGCTCGTAGACCGAGTCAGCAAAGGCTCCAAGCTACCATTCCCAACAGCAGGCTACCTTGGACATGCCTAAATTCACGCGGTACCCGGCCTCGCGCCAGGAGCACAGAGATAGCAAAACGCCGCGATGACCGGCCCCAAGCCGTTGAAAGGGAACGATTGTGATTTCGACGACATGCCGGTGAATTCACGCCCAGTCCTGAGCCCTTAGAAGAATACCGACGTAGATACTAACATATTCAGAGCGTGTCCGGTTTGCGGTGTGTAGGTAATGCTTGTCGGATGATTGATGTAGGTCAGTCCTACGGTTGTATATATCCCGGGCGCCAGATGCGCCGTGTACAGTCCTGAAATTGCAGTACTGTCGCGGTGCGCCAGCTGTTCTTTTGCCAGTGCAGCGTCCACCGCGACATGGCTCCAGATGGTATTGCTGACAACAAGACTCATCTGATCTGTGGGCCGGCTGTCCAATAGGCCCTTCGCATAAAGGCGAATCTCGTAGTATTGACTAGCTCTATTTAGGTCAGGCGGAGCATACATTGCAGAGAGCCCGCCATGGACTCCGCGAGATGCCGAGCCGTGGACGGCAGACTGCCAGAATTGCCTGTCCGCACCTACATAGTAGACGCTGTTGGCCTTGGTCGCCGCTTCTGTCGGATGCTGCAGGTCCGTGTAGCTGCTGTTGTTGAAGCCCGCGCCAGCCCGCAGCCAAGTCTCCATTACACCCGGAGTAGGCTTGTTCCTGTAGGAAAGCTCATCAAGCAAAAGAATGCCTGCGTCGCGCGTGCTCCAGTTCAAACCAGTGGGATTCTCGCTTACATGCGCATATTGTCCTGCTGGACTGACCGAGCGCTGGATTGAGAGCTTGTTATATAGGCGATCATCAAAATTGTACTTCAGATTAAGAGCCGGCGTTGGCGCCCAATTGTTGCTCATGCCAGCTTGGAACAGCATTTTCGATGAGGGTCCGAACACTTTGTCTCCAGCGCCTGCAAACTCATGTTGGTTCCTGAGGTAGCCCACTTTGAGTTCGATCCTTCTGTCGAATAACGTTTGATAGTAAGAAACTGCATTGAGGCCCAGCCGATCTGGCCCAGCGCTCTGCCATGTCCAGTGTTGATGCTCGGCTCCAACCACGATCTGACCATCGGGAATTCCAAGCCGAGCGAGGTCATAAGTCACGATCATAGAGTTGACCGTACTAAATGTCGGATTCTGGCCGACATATTGCTGATTGGCGATGGTGCTTCTGGCGGCATTGCCGAGTTCATTGTCGACAAACGTGTTTAGCGTCCAGCCAGCAAATCCAATCCCGAGATCCGAAAATTGGGATCTGAGAGAAGCTGTATCCTGATCTATCGTGTCCGCAGGACCAGGAGCAGTGAAAGCGCCACCTCTTTCGCGAAGCTTCTCGAATTTTGCGAATGGGTCGATCGGCTTTTCAATTCTGCTCTTGGCCGTCTCCATGGCAACGTCGCGCTTAATTGTGGTCGAAGCTGTTTTTGGCAAGGAGCTCCTAGAAAGGCGCGCTGCTCCCTTGGGCCGCCCGCTTCGGAATGTGATGGCCGGATCCGAAATTGTTCTGCTTGTTGCCTCATCGAGCTCATCGGGGCTGGGGCTTCTTGGGCCAGAGATCTCGCGACTCGGCGCCGCCGAACTGCTGGCGAGACTAGCTATCAGACAAAGGACAATACGACCTCGTGGCTTCGCAGTTGGTCCAGACATGAAAGCAACGACGCCAGCCAGGTATGCTTGCGTGGATAGCGGCGTTATAACGCAACGATGCATGGTGAGTTTCGCGCTCATCGATTTGAATAAAGTGCACTTCCACCTGACGGCCTTAGAGCGGATGTCAAATCTTGTCCCTCAATGTGGTGGGAGACGCTTGACACCAGGCGGCCTCTCTATCTCAGCGAGACCCACCTTGCGCGCTATCACCACAGCGGCGCCGCTTGGCCTACGGGTGGGTACACAGCGCAAAACAACCCAGTCGCTCGATCGCTAATCAAGGCGAGCTTCTGCTGGAGGGGGTCGAAACATTAGCGGGCTGCTCGGTGTGTGCGTTCGCTAGCAAGAGATTGGTGGCCGATACACGGAGCCCAGGAACCTTGCGACAAACCCGCTGCCAAAACGAAGGAAATAGTTTTCAACAGAGAGCAACGGCAATAGCGGGGCTGGCAGAACAACACGCCCGATCCAAGAAACGCCGCTCGCTGCTCGGTTGATGGGATGAAGCACGGGCAGGCAGAAGGGGCTAACATCCTTGGCGGCCCGTAAGCTCGCCGCCACAAACCCTCGAGTGGCTCTTAGGGGAAGATGGAGGGCACGATTGGAGACAGTTGGATACCTGGGGACGACGAGGCAAGACATTCATCAGCTCCATTGATCGATGAAATCTATATCGCGCGGCGACTTCTTATGTGGCCCGAGCGAATTTCACCGCCACTGACTGGCATGTGCCCGTCGTCTCTATCAATTGCTAGGTTTGGTAGTTGACTGAGCGGGAGGTCGGCTGTCGCTGCGTGAATCGTAGCTAATGTGTCGCTCGACTCCACAGCCCCGGCGTTCACGGCGATCGGTATCGCAGCGTGGGCGGGTGAATTCTAGGCGTTCGCTTCGATCCACGTCGCGCGAAGCTCTTACAGGGAACGATCTTTTCGAAGACGGTGATCCCGCCGGATCTGGTTGTAGTTGTGGCGCTCGAATATCCTTTGCGCCGTATCACGCATGATTTCGGCGGCCACCGCCGGAGCCAAGGGTCAGATGTCCTTGTCCACCCGGACGGGCTCAATCAGGGTTTTCGATCCGGAAGTCCCTAAACGTCGAGATGGCATCATCTCCGACGACATAAGATGATCTCTTCTCGATCTCCAGTTGGTTGGCCGCGTCGCGCAACCAGTCGTCGTCCCCATCGAGGTCTTTCTACACGGCTAATGGCGGTGATGGGATGAAACTTGTCGAGATGTAGGGTCACGCTGCTTTTGAGCGAGGAGCGTTGTTGTCGGGGCGTCCATTTCCCGGCAGTAGTGCGTCCAGCTTGTCTTCGCGGCGCGGGTCAGGGCGACTCTCCGCCCCACAGCTTCGCACGGCGTCGTTGATCGAACTGGAGCTGGTTGTGAGTGTGCCAGGTGAGCGACCGCATTCCTCAGGCTTCCTGGCGCGTGCAGCAAAACGTGATTCATTTGATCCAATCATTGCGTTGGCTGGTCTGAACAGAGGGGGGGCGCGATGAAACAATCGAATGCGGCTGCCACAGCCCGGGTGAGAAAACGATGCTCCAGCCTCACGCGGAGGACTCCCTTTTCCATTTCGACGATCCCATCCTCAGCGAGCATTGCCAAGCGTTCGCCTGAACCGAGCAAACCGACCGGGTCAAATCCATGAGCAGCGCAAATTGCCGGCACGTCCACCTCGAAATCGCACATTAGCCGCTCAATGATCGCGGCCCGGACGCGGTCTTCAAGGCTGAGACAGTAGCCCTTTGACGTCGCCAGACGGCCGGCGTTGATTTGGCCGCTGTAGGAACCCGCTGTAACTTCGTTCTGGACGTAACCCTCGCCAAGCCGGCCGATCGCCGACGGTCCGAAGCCGATCACTTTATTGCAGGTGTCGGCGGAGTAACCGAGTGAATTCCGCCGCAGGCGACCGGCTTTCTGCGCCAGCGCGAGCTCATCCTGCGGCAAGGCGAAATGGTCGAGTCCGATCTGGCGGTAGCCCGCTGCAGTCAGTGTATTGGCCATCGCGGCTGCTTGTTCTGCCCGGGCATGACTGTCTGGCAGCGCTGCCTCGTCGATCAGGCGCTGATTCTTCTTGAAGGAAGGAACGTGCGCGTAGCCGAACACCGCAAGCCGGTCTGGTCGCATTGCCAGCGCCGTTGTCGCGGTCTGAACGCAGGACTGCACCGTCTGATTTGGCAGCCCGTAGATGAGGTCGAAGTTGACGCGCATTATTCCATGCTGCCGCAGCGCCTGGACAACGCGCTCTGTTTGTGCCTCACTCTGGACCCGGTTGATGGCTTTTTGGACAATTGGATCGAAGCTCTGGACGCCGAGGCTCGCGCGGTTCACGCCGGCAGCCGCCAATCCTTCGCATGTGGCGAGCGTGAACGTGCGCGGGTCGATCTCAACAGCAATGGCGGCCGTGTTCGAAATGGCAAAGCGTCGGCGCAGAAGCTCCATCAACCGGCGGAATTCCGTTGGCTCGATGAGGGTCGGCGTTCCACCGCCGAAGTGGACGTCGCTCACAGGCAGCGGTTGCGCAACCTGCGCCGCGACCAAATCGATCTCCTTACGAAGAACCCCCAAAAAGTCGAGGATAGGAGAATGCCGGCGAGTGATGCTTCGAGCGAAGCCACAATACCAGCAAATCGATCGACAGAACGGAATGTGGAAATAGAGCGACACCGATTGATCAAGCGACAGCTGCTGCAGCCATCTCTCACAGGCGTCGCCGCCGACTGATTTGGAGAACTGGGCTACAGTTGGATAGATGGTGTACCAAGGAAGGCGAGCATCGTAATACTTGCTTAAGATCGAGGTCTGCAAGGATTGTTATCCCATGTTTACGAAGTTTTACGTCGCAAGCGAATTGTCCTGCATCCCTTTGCTTGCCAAGGGCGATCGGGACTGTCGCTAGGCAATTGGGAGCTTGCGTGACGGCCGATCTGCGGAAGAAACGCGCTGTCGGATGACGATCCGCTCCCCTCGGACACAGAGAACAAGTTCTGCAAGCGAGATACTCGAATCAACACAGCCACGGCGGGGTCCCCAATTCGTCCGCCTCGATAATCTTTGATCTTCGGCAACGAGACACCCACCAGGGCCGTTTAAGCTGCTAGACCTCGAACTGCTCCACGATTTGACTCGTGCGAGGTTCAATGACCAACATTGATACGGTCCCGTATTCTCCGTCAACTGACAAGGTTGGTAGTTGATTCTGCGTGGCGTATTCCCCATCGGTCCAGGAATAATGGGTCCGCTTGGCTCCGTCCCGGTATGTAGTGAAATTCGCCACTGAAGGGATTGTCGGTGGGCGTCTTCATGGATCCCTCGCAGAAGAAGTCCTTTCATGCGTCCGTTACTCGGCGGCAATATCGCTACGAGCGAAACGTTTCCTGTCGGCGGCTCTCGCGCAGCTGGCGTGACGAAATGAGCCGGGTAGGTGAGCGAGAACGGATGGGTGCAATTGAACAGCCGGCCGGCTCAGAGGCGCCGCCGGTTTTGCGCAGACGTCAAGGCACCTACGTTGGTGGTAGCCGTTTTCGTGTGTCTGCGCACCACAGGAGCCGACCTTTTAAACGACGTCAGGCAATATCCCGCGAGGGCAGCTCGTCAAGCCGCTCCAACGCTAAGCATAGCGCCGCCCGACGACAGGCGATTTTATCGGAGGTTCTTTCGGGAGAACAGGCGAGCGATCGAATAGTGGAGCTATCTGGTACTCACCGCTTCACCTTCTTCCGTTTCATCTCCGCCGTCAGCTCAAACCTATCGAAGCCGGCGAGAAAACTCGCGCCTTCCTCTAAACCCAGAAGGTCCGATCACAGTCGGAGGGCCACCGGGCTCACCCCCGGACACGTCGTACCTCGATGATTTGCCGAGTGTTTAGTCCCAGTCCAGCTCTCCACACGCCGGTCGCAGATATCGAAAGTGGTTGAGGATCAAGCGGCTTCACCCGGGCTCGTGTAGTTCGTTGGGCGCGGTGTGCCGAAAGTTCCGAACACCGCGCAAACTAGGACGGCGGGCGCTTCCCCAAAACGCATACCCGGAAAACGAGGCTCAGTAAGCAGAACGCTCTCTTCTCTCCAATTCTGCGCATCCGGCCTCTTGAGATTGGATGACTTGATGTACGATCGAGCCCTCCTGCCGCGAACGTTCTACTGGACGCCACTGTTCGTCGGATAGGCACAAATCGCGAAACCAAATAGCCCGAATGAACCGACTACGGCGGCCTAGACCCGGGAGATCGCGGCGCCGATAGCTCTAGACGGTATTCCTGACCGCCTCAGCTAGGATTGCGTAAAGCTGCCGCTTGCTCATTTCCTGAGGCCGCGTTTTTAGCGCCTTTTGCGGCAGCTTCTTTCGGACGCGATCGCGGCGGGCAGCCATCAACGTCGGCGCTCGCTTGGGCACCGATCTAATCTTGGGTTTTGTGCTGTTGGTGGCTTGTGACCTCGAGTGAGACCCAACCGAGTCGGCCTGCCGCAGACGGCGTTGCGACTGCACTCGAGATGAACCGCGATCTGCGCGGCACTCTGTCCCTCGGACCAGAGCTGTTTCAGCTGTGCCAATTCTCTTCTATTCCAGCGCATGGAAGATACTTTGTTGCCAGTTCGGACGTCCGTCGCCTCGGCAATGTAAGTGGTCGAGTGGCAAAGGGGCTGCCTGCCCGAGAAAATGACGATAAGCGGCTGGGTGCCACAGCTGCGAGTGCTTGCGGCTTGATGTTGACTACCACAAAGGGCACGTTCGCGCGCCTCCCAATCCTGATAGGGGAGCTTCGCTCGCCTTTCCATTATTCTTCGTCGACAGGGACCGAACCAAAGTCCGTAACATGATTTCAGATTTCGGAGCTCGCGCGAAGTCCAGCCATGAACATGCGTGACACATCGTTAGTGCACCGCCCAAGCTCGTCGTGTTTCGAGCGCGCTTGCCCGGAACTCTAGACAGCGCACTCAGCTGATCCAGCAAAAGTGCAAGCCAATGTCAGCGAGACAATCATGACAGCGTTATCGACAGAAAGCGCCTGCGAGAGCACTGATATCCCGCTGAGCCGCCTTGATGTAAGCGAACCCAAGCGCTTCGAGGATGATACCGTTTGGCCTTATTTCGAGCGGCTGCGAAGGGAAGATCCCGTCCATTATTGCGAAAACAGCCCATACGGACCATATTGGTCGATAACAAAATACCGCGACATCATAGCCGTGGACTCAAATCACACAACATTCTCATCAGAGCGAAGCGTCACAATAGTCGACCCGCCGGAGGAGTATTGGACCCCCAGTTTTATCAAAATGAATCCTCCTCTCCATGCTCAGCAACGTAAGACTATCAGTCCGATAGCGGCATCGGAGAACTTGGCAAATCTTGAAGGCTTGATCCGCTCGCGGGTTCAGAAGATTTTGGACGGTTTGCCGCGCAACGATACCTTCAACTGGGTCGACAGGGTCTCGATCGAGTTGACGACCCAAATGCTGGCCACGCTGTTCGATTTTCCATTTCAGGATCGGTGGTTGCTGACCTACTGGTCGGACGTAGCTGCCTTGACTCCACAAATGGGCGACCAGATCGACAGCTGGGAAAAGCGAAAGGTGGTGCTGTCGGAGTGCCTGGACTATTTTACGCGGCTTTGGAGCGAACGGGTCAATTGTGAGCCGCGCGGTGACCTGATCTCGATGATGGCGCATTCACCGGCGACCCGAAACATGGAGCCCCTCGAGTTCCTGGGCAACCTCATTCTGCTGATTGTTGGAGGTAACGATACTACGCGCAACTCAATTACCGGGGGCGTCTTGTTCATGAGCCAAAATCCATCCGAAATGCGAAAACTCCGGGATGATGCTTCGCTGGTGTCCGGCGCGGTATCCGAGATTATACGATACCAAACCCCCATTGCACACATGCGCCGGACCGCTGTGGACGATTTCATGATAGGCCACAAGCGAATCAGGCGAGGCGACAAAGTTGTGATGTGGTACATCTCTGGCAACCGAGATGACGAGGTCATTGCGAGAGCCAACAGCTTCATCATCGATCGGGAAAATGTACGGCAACATCTCTCTTTCGGATTTGGGATTCATCGCTGCGTGGGTAGGCGCCTTGCCGAGCTGCAGCTGAAAATCCTGTGGGAGGAGATGCTGAATCGATGTTTGGAGGTAAATGTGGTCGGCGAACCGGAGCGAGTTCAATCGAATTTTGTGCACGGTTATTCCGCACTGCCGGTGCAGATCCCAGGTTAGTCTCGGCTGCGGCCGACCTTCAACACTGTCATGCCGTTCAGAGCCGGCGGTTGGGACAACGACTTTCTGGAGACCAGTTCTCTAGGTAAGTTCACCGACGTTGCGTGACGGGCTTACGGTTGTTTCGAAGGTTGCGGGCAGGGGCCGCTATCGCGTCGAGGATTTCGGCCGGGCGGCTACGATACTCATCACGGCCTGCTGGAGCCGTGCCAGCCTTTCAAAGTGTAGGGAAGCAGTCCGTCCAGTCGATGAACTGAATGACCAGACGGGCCATACGAGGGGGGCTCACTTCATGTGAAGACGAGGACAAGCAGGCTCGAGCAGAGTAGCGCAAATCCGGCTGCGGTCAGCCCGAGGAAACTGCTGGAGACAAGATCATGACTGCCCATGAACGACCTCTGCGGGGAGGAATAGAGATCGGCAAACGCCGCTCCGCTTCCCTTTCTGGCCAAAATGAGCCGCATAATTCCTCCTGGTCTCGGGGCAGAGCGCACTTTTCCAGCAAGATCGAGCGACAGTTCGCCGCGTTCCGGCGGGCATCCTCGTTTTGTGCTCTCGTGGTTGCAAACGGATCGCTCCGCCAGAAGCTGAGTAGACCAGAGCATCTTGGCAGCAAAACTCACTCAATCGTGCCGTCAGCGTTTGAGCGCTTGCAGGATTGAGCGCCCATCTGAACCGCCGCCGCGGGTTTGGCGGAGGCTCCAAGTCTTGAGAAGGTGGAGCCATGACAAGCAAAGACGACGACAAATGTTCACCCGAGGCCCGAGACCGAGGGGTTCGTATAGCTCTGTATCAGGCCAACGAGCACAGGTCTCGCGCTGGACGACGGTGACTTCCATTGCGGCCAAGATCGGCTGCACGCGCAGACCTTGCATGACTGAGTCAAGAAGGTCGAGATCGACAGTGGGCAGCGGGCCGGCGTTCCGACCGAGCTGGCCGAGAAGCCCAAGGCTCCGGACCGGAAGAACCGCGAGCGTCGCCAGCCAAACGAGATCCTGCGCAAGGCAAGCGCCTATTTTGCGACGGCGGAGCTCGAGCGCTGGTCCAAGCCATGATCGCATCGACGATGATCGTGCGGCGCGTGGGGTCGAGCCGATCTGCAAGATGTTGCCGATCGCCCCCTCGACCTACCGCGGAAGCAGATTATTCCGAAAGGCGGGCGACATGCCACCAGCGATGTTCAGATCTTCGGCAAAAGCTGTCTCGGGGCAATAGCTCTCATTGGTAGAGCGCGAAGAGATTGCGCCTCTCAAGGTGCAGGGCCAATCGATCCAACAGATTGGACGTCGCCTCGGGCGGGCTGATTCGACAGTCTCGCGTGAACTGCGGCGCAACGGCCGCCCGCGCCGAACCAGAGGGCCATGGCCGCCCATGTGAGGACCATAGCGCCCGCGTGAGGCTCGCTCAGGGAAATGCGGTTGGCGAGAGCCCGGAAATCCGAGCCGTACGTTACGATTCCGTCCTCCTCGCAATGAGACGATTCGAACGCGGCGCGATCGTTTCGAACGCAAGCGCCGCGCGAATTGCGAGGATACCAAGCCGCGTCAAACCATGAATTCACTTCTGCACGCGAGAGGCTTTTAACCGCTCGACAAATGTGCGCTATACCGAGTGCAAAGAGGGCACTAGCCTTATCGCATTATCCCTCGAAAGGAGAGATGGAGCGTGAGCGAATTTACGGGAGAGGTTCAAGCGAATATGGGCCTGGTCTTGGATCAGGTCTGTGCGGGACTGCCGAATGGCGGTGACCACGAGAGCCGTCGGTATGTCGCTGAGCAACTGATCCAAGCGGTGCGGGCGGGAAAAACGACTCTGGGGGAGCTGACCTCTGCGGGACGTCGCGCTGTCGTCTATCTGAAGAATGCGCCGAAATCAGCCTAGCAGTCCCTTGTTGCCGGCCCGATCTGCCCTGCGTTCGCTCGCAGGCAACCGCGTACCAGACAGACCTCGTGGCGTTAGGGCACATTGACGGGTGGCATGGGTGCCGTCGGGCGCGGCATGAACGCGCTTTGGTGGTGGCCGCGTGCCGCCAATATGATCGCGAAAGCCGTGAGAACGATCAGGAGTCCACGCATCTCGACAGATTACTCGGAGAGCTGTATCGCAATTATGAAACGGCTCATAGCCGGTGTGCCGAATCAAGAAGAAAATGAAGCTGTTGTATCATTCGATGAGGCGAACGCGGTTGGACTGCAAAGCGCCAAAGTCATAGCGCTTGTTGTGCGGCAAGACGGCAAAGCCATGCCTTTTGTGCCGAAAACGTGCGTACGGGCCTCGTTGGAAGCAGAAATCTGCGGCGGATTTCAATCGAAGGATCAATCGCTGGATGCCTTCGTTCTTGGCCTTCTCTTGGGCTTTCGTCCCCGTCACGAGTTCACCGAACGGGCCGCGGATCATGAGCGTCTAGGCCTCCAAGCTTCTCCTGACCACTTGCGACAGAGACTGACCCACGAACTGTTCGTAAGCGCCAGGATCCGTCGCGCCCTTGGTATTGATGAGGAAGACCCGTGCGTCAGGTTCAAGACCAGTCAAGCGCGCGAGGTCGAATCGGCCGCAACTTTCAGCAACCCTGCCAGACCAACCCCGCCACTTTCGCCTGCAACGATAGCCGGATCACCGTCCCGGGGATTGGCCAAACGGTTCATAACCCCGACGGCCTCCTCGTCATCGACAATCATAAAAGCGTCGGCTGCGCGCGAAAGGATGCGCCAAGCGACGAGCGAAGGTTCGTAGCACTCTAGCATCGCCATCACTGTCGGCTGCCCATGAGCTACCTTGACGCAATGCCCGGTTCGAGCGCTTTCAAACAGGCACGCTGCGCGCGATGGATCGACAACCGTGAAGGACGGGCGACTATCACCTAACGACACCGAAAAATGTCCAAGACCGCTGCGGCAAGTCCACCGACTCCTGACTGGACGAAGACGTGGGTCGGAGGTTCGGGCAACTGTCGTAGTGCTTCAGTCAGGAGCGCGGAGATCCCTGCATTACCAGACGAGGGATAGCCCGGCCAGGACCTGTCAGACACCGTGATTCAGCCGTTCTCTGCGGCAACTCGGGATGCTTCGGCAACGGAGTCATCGTAGTTGCCGCTGACGCGGATCATCTGCGCGCCATGTGGGACGATTGCTGCGCTACGCTGATCGCTGACGCCCGAGTGAATGAATATAGCGCAGTTCGCCCCCACGAGCTGAGCGCCGTGCGTTACGGACCTGCCATGATTGCCGTCCGTTGGCGCAGGATACCGTCATCCCCCGTGCTACGGCCTTCACCTCAGGTGCGTGAAGCTCCGAGATGTCAACAGCCCTGCCGAGGCGCGGAGTTGCTGCTTCTAAGACGAGCCGGATGACGGCATAGGAGCCGCCCAAAGCCTTGAAACTGCCAAGCCCGAGCCGGTGACCCTCGTCGTTGACTTGGACCGAGCCCACGCCAATCTCGTGGGCGAGGCCCGGCAAGGAAATCAGCGCTGTTTCCTTGTGGCCATTGCGATATCAAGAAACCGCTCCACCTCGCACGCAGCTTCGCGACTCAGCATGTTGGCATCCGCACTATCCAAAGGCGCCCGGTGGTCAGTGCGATGGTTAAGAAGCAACATGGTTCGAGTTGGCGCCGATCTAAGCATCGCGGCGATGCGCTTGCCGAAACACTAGCGGCGATCCCAGCGATGTCACGCCTTCTCGCTAATCCGCAAGAAATGGGAGGCCGCTCTCGATGACGACCCCGACGGTGCTCAGGATCGGGCGGGTGATGCTGATGTTTGAAGATCCGGCAGGAGGGCGTTGCGGCCATCGCTCACCCGTTCCCGGCTGCACTCCCCGTTTTGAGCACGAGGAAGGATGACGATTTCTAGGCCGTGGACACGAACTCGGTCCTCATCACGTACCCAGATCCAGCAGCACGAAAGCAAAAGGCAGCAGAGGCAAGCGCGTTGGATTGCAGTGGCGGGCCTTGCTCCCAGCCGGTTGATGCGTGCCTTCATGTTCTGCCGGCCCGGACGGCCAAAGCGCGGCCGAAGTCGAACCAGCATCGACGCTGGTCGTGATCCCGTTGCACGGTGAAGCAAGGACCTCCGATGGCAAGGCGTCCTTCGTAGCCGAATGGAGACTCTGCGCGCTATTCGAGCGCGGAAATTCGGCAGCGTGAACTCGTGCGCCGTGCGAAGAGTAGCGTTGGCCCCAGCCCGCAGATGATGGCGCCTGATGCCTGTCGCGCCTGAACGAAGAATGAGGGCCTTTTTTGCAAAAGCCATCCCTCGTCTTCTGTCCCCAATAGGTCACAATCAGGTCTACGCTCGTGTTGAGTGCGAGCGAAATGAGCCCAGGACGATGAACTGCATGCTGACACTCCCAGATGGGTCGACGAGTTGCGGGATGAACACGAGAAAGCATGCGGCTGTCTTGGGGTTGAGCGCCTCTACGACGATGCCCTGGCGAAAAGCAGAATGCGCATCTGTCGTCTGCAATTCTATCGGATCGACGCTTGTCTCGCGCCACGCCTTAATCCCGAGCCAGATGAGATATAGGCCTCTGGCGATCCTGAGCAATTGCTGTTTGGCAGCAACTCCGACGTGGCCGCTTGGCAGGCGGGAGAGGTTGGACTGACGGTGCCTCGCCCGTTGGTTTTTATCGACTTTCCAAAGCGTACGAAGTTCATCCCGATGGCGGCCGAATTCACGAACGGAAAGGTCGTCACTTTCTTCGACAAGCTCTTAGCCGACAATGGCGAACGCCCGCCACCGTACAAGCAAGAAGACAAGGCAATCTATTGGAAGTGGTTCGATGACCATTACTGCGGAATCCGAGGCAAAGCGGCCACCGATTCCGACGGAAGGCGGCCAGCGATTCCGATCGAAAGCGGCCACCCAATCCGAACGAAGGCGGCCACCCTGTTGATAGGGTGAGACGGGGGGCGTTGTCGGCAATCTGAACGGGGCAAGGTCCCTCCTTTTGCGGTTCACGCAATGGGAGGTCCGATGCCCGCCGAGAGATTGCCGATGCGGAAGATTCGAGAAGTTCTACGCCTGAAGTATGCCTGTGGGGTGAGCGATCGGGTGATCTCCCGATCGGTCGGGATCGGTCGCACGGCGATCGCGGAGTATGTCCGCCGCGCCGCGGTGATCGGCATCACCTGGCCGATACCGGAGGAGCTCGACGACACAGCACTGGAGCGCAAGCTGTTTGCGCCAGCCGGCTACAACCCGCCGCGATCGAAGCCGCTTCCGGATTGGGGGCATGTCCATGCCGAGTTGCGCCGCCGCAGCGTAACGCTGGCGCTGCTGTGGGAGGAATACCGCGGCGCCATCATCCCGACGGCTACGGCTACAGCCGGTTCTGCGACCTCTACGTCGAATGGCGCCACGGCATCACGGCGACCATGCGGCAGACCCACGCGGCCGGCGAAAAGCTGTTCGTGGACTTCGCCGGCGATACCGTGCCGGTGTTCGACGGGCTTACCGGGGAGGTGCGCGCCGCCAAGATCTTCGTCGCGGTCATGGGAGCGTCGAACTACACATTCGTCCAAGCCCGGTTCAGCGAGGCGCTGCCCGACTGGATCGGCGCCCATGTGGATGCGCTCACCTTCCTGGGCGGAGTGCCGAAGGCGCTCGTCTGCGACAATCTGAAGGCCGGGGTGACGGTGGTGAGCCGCTACGAGCCAGGCGTCAACCGGACTTACCAGGATCTTGCCACCCATTACGGCACCACCATTATGCCGGCGCGGCCCCGCAAGCCGCGCGACAAAGCCAAGGTGGAGGCGGCGGTTCTTATCGTCCAGCGATGGATTTTGGCGCGGCTGCGCAACCGGCGCTTCTTCTCGCTCGCCGAGTTGAACGTTGCGATCCGCATCCTGGTCGACGAACTCAACGCCCGCCTGATGCGCAAGCTCGGTGCCAGCCGCCGCGAGTTCTTCGACACCATCGATCGTCCGACCCTGATGCCGCTGCCGGCCGAACCCTATCAGTACGCCGAATGGCGTCGTGCCCGTGTAGCGCCGGATTACCATGTCGAGGTTCAGGGGCACTTCTACTCGGTGCCATCCCGCCTGATCCGCCAGGTCGTCGAGGTGCGGGCCACCGAGGCAACCATCGAGGTGTTCCATCGCGGCACCCGGATCGCCAGCCACGCACGCTCAGGCGTCAGGCGCCGCCACACCACGATCCCCGAGCACATGCCGAGCGCACATCGCCGATACGCCTTCTGGACGCCGGCACGTCTGCTGGCCGCCGCCGAGAAGATCGGTCCGTCCACGATCGCGCTGTGCCAGGCGATCATGCGGACAAAGCCCCATCCCGAGCAGGGCTTCCGATCCTGTCTCGGCATCCTGCGGTTGGAAAAGACCTATGGGACGCAACGTCTGGAAGCCGCGTGCCGCCGTGGGATCAGCATCGGCTCAGCGAGCTATCGGTCGATCGCCTCGATCCTCAAGACCGGCCTGGACAAAGCCTTCCTTCCCGACACCGCCCCCGAGGCCGATCCCATCCAGCACGGCAACATCCGTGGCCGCGGCTACTACCACTGACCACCAACAAGGAGACCTTATGCTCAGCAACCACACCCACGAACGTCTCGCTGCTCTCGGGCTCGCCGGCATGGCCAAGGCCTTCGACGATCAGCAACGCCAACCGGACGTTACCGCGCTGACCTTCGAGCAGCGCCTCGGCCTGATGATCGATCGCGAAGCAACCGAGCGAGAGAACAAAAGGCTCATCGTGCGCCTGAAGTTCGCCTCGCTACGGCAGGCCGCAATCGTCGAAGATGTCGATCTGCGCGCTCCGCGCGGCATCGACCGCGCCTTCTTTGCCAAGCTCGTCGATGGCGATTGGATCAGCCGCAAGCAAAAATTTGCTCATCACCGGGCCGACCGGCGTCGGCAAGAGCTGGATGCGGATTCCGATCGATGTCGCCCAGGATTCCGAGATGATCTCGCCCACCATTCCGATTTGAAGTCGCCCACCCGTTCCGAAATGATGTCGCCCACCATTCCGGGATGATGTCGCCCGGGTGACGAGGCCTCTTCTGGCTCCCATAGGGTCAACTCTTTCGGCTTTGCGAAGGGGACCCTGGATGCCGACGGAGAGGCTTGCGATGCGCCGTGTGCGCGATGTGATCAGAATGAAGGCGGCCGGGCTGCCGAGCCGCGAGATTGCGCGACGGGTGGGCGCGGCGCCCTCGACGGTGCGCCTGGCGCTCCGGCGGTTCGAGGCCGCGGGCTTGAGCTGGCCGTTGCCAGACGACGTCACCGACACGGTTCTGGAACTTCGCCTGTTCGCGAAGACCGGCAATG
>NZ_JBVVPR010000057.1:0-36174 GCF_055811835.1 Bradyrhizobium sp. WSM4874 | reverse complement strand
GGAGAAGGCGGCGGATATGATACGGGCGGAGATGCGGTGACTCTACCTCGTCGTCCCGGCGAAGGCCGGGACCCATAACCACCGAGTTTGGTTTGGCGAAGATAGGTGGTGACCAGCTCGCGCTAATAACTCACACTCGGCGTATGGGTCCCGGCCTTCGCCGGGACGACAGCGGTGTGCTCAATTCAACAAGAACCCGCCGTCCACCGTCACCACGCTCCCCGTCATGTACCGCGAGGCCTTGGAAGCCAGCAGCAGGATCGCGCCGTCGAGATCGGACTCGGCGCCGATACGGCGCTGCGGGATGCGCTTGGTCAGGCGCTCGCCTGACGGCGTCGACCAGAACGCATGGTTCATCTCGGTGTCGATGTAGCCGGGCGCCAGCGCGTTGATGCGGATGTTCTGCCCCGCAAGCTCGAGCGCCATCGCTTTGGTTGCCTGGATGATGCCGGCCTTGGAGATCGCGTAAGGCGACACCGCCTTCAGCACGCCGGTGCCGAGCACGGACGCGATGTTGACGATGTTGCCGTCCTGCTTGCGCGCGATCATCCGGCGCGCGATCTCGGTGGCGAGAAAATAGGCGCCCTTGAGATTGGCGCCGATCACCGCGTCCCAATCGGCCTCGGTCTGCTCGGTCGCGAGCTTTTCGATGGCGATGCCGGCATTGTTGATCAGCACTGTGACCGGGCCGAGTGCGGCTTCCGCGGCATCGACGGCTCTGGCGATCGATGGGGTGTCGGTGACGTCGAGCGCGACGGCGGCGGCACGGCCGCCCTTGCCGCGGATCTCCTCTTCCAGGTTCTTCAGCTTGTCGGTCTGCCGCGCCGCGAGCGCGACGGCCGCGCCGTGCGCCGCCAGCACCCGGGCAAATTGCCGCCCCAGCCCCTGGCTCGCACCTGTGACGAGGATGGTTTCCTGACTGACATCGAATAGGTCTGACATGACGCTTTCCTTGACGCTTTCCTTGGGCGCTTTCCCTGAGCTTTGAGGCCATCAATACAGACGATTTTAACGATCTGAAACCGGAATGATCGGTTCTGCGTTCACTCGTTCCATGGCAGGCTCCCGCGCATGAACAGTTTCGATCTCGCCGTCTATGCGGCGTTCGCAATCGCGATCGGCTTCGGTTTCAGGAGCGGCCTGCTCGGCAGCGCCATGACGATCCTCGCCTATCTCCTCGCCGCCCCCATCGCGGTTGCGCTGATGCCGCTGATCGTCCCGCAGGTCGCGGGCAATCCGAATGCGCCGCTGCTGCAGAACTGGATCTGGTTCTTCGGCATCTTCGTGGTGGTCGGCATGCTGTTTGGACATCTCGGCCGGCTGGCCCTGAGCGACACGATACGGCAGGCCGGCATCGGCGACCGGCTCGGCGGCGCCGCCCTCGGCGCGATCAGGGTCGGCCTCGTCGCCACCACCTTGGTGCTGGTGTTCGATCAGATCGTGCCGGCCAATCGTCAACCGCCGTTTCTCGCCGGCTCGCACCTGCGGCCGCTGTTCTCGACGGTGGGCCGGATGGGCTTCAAGTCGCTGCCGCCGGAGGCGGCCTCCGCGATCGACCGCCTCAAGCAGGAGCGGCGCATTTAGCTCATTGTCTGAGGATCATGCCCGCACATTTGCATCGCCGCGCAAGTGCGCATGCATTTTGATGCGGGCCCGTCCCTTATCAGCGGCGCCAAGGTTGGCTAGAATGGCGGCTCTAAAAACCTGCCTGACATTACGGGAGTGAAACTGTGGATCTTGGGATCAAAGGCCGCCGCGCCATCGTCTGCGCATCCAGCAAAGGCCTCGGACGCGCCTGCGCCATCTCGCTGGCCGAGGCCGGCGTTCACGTCACGCTGACCGCGCGCGGCGCCGAGGCCCTGAAGAAGACGGCCGACGACATCCGCAAGGCCTATCCTGATGTGACTGTTACCGAGATCGTCGGCGACATCACGACGCCCGCGGGCCGCGAGGCGGTGCTGAAGGCCTGCCCCGAGCCCGATATCCTGATCAACAATGCCGGTGGACCGCCGCCCGGCGATTTCCGCAACTGGACCCGCGACGACTGGATCAAGGCGATCGACGCCAACATGCTGACCCCGATCGAGCTGATCAAGTCGACGGTCGACGGCATGATGGCACGCAAGTTCGGCCGCATCGTCAACATCACCTCGGCCGCGGTGAAGGCGCCGATCGACATTCTCGGTCTCTCCAACGGCGCGCGCGCCGGCCTCACCGGCTTCATCGCCGGCCTGTCGCGCAAAACCGTGATCAACAACGTCACCATCAACGGCCTGCTGCCGGGTCCGTTCGAGACCGACCGTCTGCGCAGTACCGCGAAGGGGGAATCCGAGAAGCGCGGCATCACGCCGGACCAGGTTCTGGCCGAGCGCGCCAAGCTCAATCCCGCGGGCCGCTTCGGCGATCCCGACGAGTTCGGCTACGCCTGCGCCTTCCTGTGCGGCAGCAGGGCCGGCTTCATCACCGGGCAGAACCTTCTGCTCGATGGCGGTGCCTTCCCGGGAACGCTGTGAGGGCGGTCTGGTACGAGGAGATAGGACCGGCGGCGGACGTCCTCACCTATGGTGAGATGGCGACGCCGGTCGCGGGTCCAGGCGAAGTTCGTATTCGCCTGGAAGCCTCCGGCGTCAATCCGGCCGATGTCGGCCGGCGCGGGGGCAGCTATCGCGCGAAGGAATTTTCGCGCGTCATTCCGAACAGCGATGGCGCGGGCTTTATCGACCAGATCGGCGATGGCGCGACGCGGTTCAAGATCGGCGACAGGGTCTGGCTGTTCAACGGCCAGCGCAACGGCCGCGCCTTTGGCACCGCAGCCGAACATATCGCGCTTGCCGAGCATCTGGTGACGCCGCTGCCGGACAATCTCTCTTTTGCGGAAGGCGCGACGCTGGGCATTCCCGCAATGACGGCGTGGTGCTCCCTGTTTGCGGAGGGACCGATCGTCGGCAAATCCGTGCTGGTTAGCGGCGGCGCGGGTGCGGTCGGGCATTACGCGGTGCAACTCGCGAAATGGGGCGGCGCGCAGGTGATCGCGACCGTCAGCTCGGCGATGAAAGGCGAGCAGGCGCGACAGGCTGGTGCCGACCTCGTGGTCAATTACAGGGACGAAGATGTCGTTGCCAAGGCGATGGCCTTCACCGGCGGACGCGGGGTCGACCACTTGGTCGATGTCGATTTCGGCGGCAACATCGCGACGACCCTGAAGTTGATGGCCATGAATTCGACCATCGCGGTCTACGCCACGAACGGCAACCGCACGCCGACCGCACCGATGCGCGAGCTGATGGAGAAGTGTATCACGCTCCGCTCGCTCGTCTTGTTCGCGCTGCCGCCGACGCTGCTTGCGGCGGCGCAGGCCGACATCTCGAAATGGCTGGCAGCGGGCCCGCGAATCCACAATGTCGCGGCGCAGTTTGCGTTGTCGGAGACGGCGCAAGCCCATGTCGCCGTCGAGAAAGGCGACAAGCTCGGCACCGTGGTCGTTGACTGCGCGCGCTGATATCGGCCGGGATCACCGCTGCTTGGTGATCTCGTCTTCGTCCCGCTGGCTCGGACTGGATGAATCGGCGACTGGGTTTCCGTCGGTCCAGTCGACGCCGAATTCATCGAGCCCGTCGGCGAGCAGATCGCCCAGCATCGGCTCACCGAGCAGATAATGCGCCGTCTCGCGCCGGGGACTGCGATACTCGGCGCGCGCCTCCACGGCGCGTGCACGCAAAGCGTCCCAATCGTCGATTGTGCCGTCGCCGCGACCGAGCCAGGTCAGCGTGACGAGATCGATCTGCTCGTCCTCGTTCATGGCCACGATGAAACTTCCGAGTTCGTTGACCACCGGATCGGAGCCGTCATCCTCAAGGACGTCGACCGAATCGTCATCCGTCGCATTCGAGCCGGAATCCGGATCGGAATCCGCCTGCTTGACGTCGAATTCACGCGCCTTTTCGATGATGAAGGCGACCTTCTCCGCGGAAATCGCAAGCTCTGGCATGGCTGGCCCTTTGTCTTTTCCTGGGTTCCCGCGATAACGCCGCACCGCGTCAGATGATCCATTGCGCCTGACGGCGAAACTGCGCATGTTCCCTGCCAAAGCAAGAACATGAGGATGCGCCGGATGCAGTGGAAGGTCGGCAGGGTCAAAATCACCAAGGTCGTGGAATTGGAGACGGTCGGCTCGACCCGCTTCATTCTGCCCTTGGCGAGCAATGCAGAAATCCAGAAGCTGCCTTGGCTGATCCCGCATTTCGCCACCGAAGAGGGCCGGCTGAAAATGTCGATCCATTCGCTGGTGGTGGAGACGCCGACGCGCCGCATCGTGGTCGATACCGGGCTTGGCAACGACAAGCAGGGCCGCAACGTCCCGACCTGGAACGATCGCACCACGCCGTTCCTGGAGACGATGATTGCGGCGGGCTTTCCGCCGGAGAGTATCGATACTGTGCTGTGCACGCATCTTCACGTCGATCATGTCGGCTGGAACACGAAGCTGGTCGACGGCAAATGGGTGCCGACCTTCCCCAACGCGCGCTATGTCTTCGGCAAGACCGAGTACGAGCATTGGCGCGACCATTCCACCGAGCCGGACAAGCAAGCCGTATTTGGCGATTCCGTGAAGCCGATCGTCGATGCCGACCGGGCCGAGTTGGTCGCGAGCGACCACCGGCTCAGCGACGAGATCAGCATGATCCCGACCCCCGGTCACAGCCCCGGGCATATGAGCATTCTGATCCGGTCGGACGGCGAGCAGGGACTGCTGACGGGCGACGTCGCTCATCATCCCTGCCAGATGGCGCATCTCGGCTGGTCCTCGACCGCGGATTCCGACCAGAGCCAATCGGCGGCGACGCGGCGCGAATTGTTCGGCCGATTTGCCGACACCCCGACGCTGGTGATCGGCGGGCATTTTTCGGCCGGGCATATCAGGCGGGACGGGGACGCGTTCAGGTTCGAGGCGCTGGCCTAGGTCTCGTGCCCCCTACGATCACCCGAATTGAGAGGGCTGCAATGCGCCCCTCTTTGAGCGGTTGAATTTCCCGCCGCCCTGTTCCATGAAGCTGTTCAACCGATCGGTCCATTCCAGGGAGAAACGAGAATGAAGCTTGTTCGTTATGGCGAGAAGGGTGCGGAAAAGCCCGGCCTGATCGACAAATCCGGCCAGTTGCGCGACCTGTCGGCGCATGTGAAGGACCTGACCGGCGAGGCCTATTCGCCCGAGAACCTGAAGAAGCTGGCGGCGCTCGATCCGGCCTCGCTACCCGCCGTCTCCGGCAAGCCGCGGTTCGGCGCCCCCGTCACCGGCATGTCGAAGTTCGTGGCGATCGGCCTCAACTATAGCGACCACGCCAAGGAGACCGGCGCGGAGATCCCGAGCGAGCCGATCATTTTCATGAAGGCCAACACCTCGCTGTCCGGCCCGAACGACGCCGTCGAGAAGCCGCGCGGCTCGACCAAGCTCGACTGGGAGGTCGAGATCGCCGCGATCATCGGCACACGGGCAAAATACGTCTCGGAAGCCGACGCTCTCAACCACGTCGCCGGCTACTGCGTCTGCAACGACGTCTCCGAGCGCGCCTTTCAGATCGAGCGCCTGGGTCAGTGGACCAAGGGCAAGTCGCACGACACGTTCGGCCCGCTCGGCCCCTGGCTCGCCACCAAGGACGAGATCAAGGACGTGCAGAACCTGCCGATGTGGCTCGACGTCAACGGTCAGCGTCGCCAGACCGGCTCGACCAAGACCATGATCTTCTCGATGGCCAAGTGCATCTCCTATGTCTCGCAGTTCATGACGCTGCTGCCGGGCGACATCATCACGACAGGCACCCCGCCCGGCGTCGGTCTCGGCATGAAGCCGCCGACCTTCCTCAATGTCGGCGACGTCATCACGCTCGGCATCGAGGGCCTCGGCGAGCAGCGCCAGGAGATCGTCGCGGCGTAAGCCGCGGCCAGCGCAACACTCGTCGTCATGCCCGGGCTTGTCCCGGGCATCCACGTCTCACAGTCTAACCACGCGGAAGCGCGTGGATGGCCGGGTCAAGCCCGGCCATGACGGAGGAGACACCGTTTGCTCAAGACCGATCGCAGGGAATTGTCCCATGAAGCTCACCTTCTCCCCCGCCTCGCCCTTTGCCCGCAAGGTGCGCATCGCCGCGATCGAGCTCGGGCTGATCGACAAGATCGAGTTCACGCCGGCAGCCGTCGCGCCCGGCACGGCCAACGAGGACTATTCGCGCATCACGCCGCTGAAGAAGCTGCCGGTGCTGATCACCAATGACGGCGATGTCATCCTGGACTCTTACGTCATCGTCGAATACCTCAACGAGATGGCCGGCGGCAGCCTGATCCCCGACTACGGTCCGCGGCGCTGGAAGGCCAAGACCAATCATTCCCTGATCAACGGCATGCTCGATTCCATGCTGCTGTGCCGCTACGAGAAGATGGTGCGGCCGCAGGGCTTGCAATGGCAGGCTTGGTCGGACGACCATTGGAATCGGGCCTGGACCGGCATGGCGCGCTTCGAGAACATGCCTGAAGTGCTCAACGGCCCGTTCGATATCTCGCAGATCGGCCTCGTTTGCGTGCTCGGCTATGCCGACTTCCGCTTCGCCGATTGCGGCTGGCGCAAGGCCTATCCGAAGCTCGACGCCTTCCACCAGAAGATGCTCGAGCGGCCCTCCGTGAAGATCTCGGTGCCGCCGGCCGCGTAAAGCGCAGGAGTTCTTATGAGCCTGAAATACTCGGTCGGCGATCTCACCATCCATCGGATCATCGAGCAGGAGACGACGTTCCTCCCGGCACTGGAGCTCATCCCTGGTCTGACGCCGGAGGTGCTGGCCGAGAACCGCGCGTGGATGCGCGAAACCAAGGCGATCGACGACCAGGATACGCTGATCCTGTGTTTCCAGTCCTATGTGATCAAGACGCCGCATCACACCATTTTGGTCGACAGCTGCATCGGCAACGACAAGCCGCGGCCGCGGCCGAAATGGAACATGAAGACTGATGATGCCTATATGCGCGGTCTCGCCGCCGCCGGATTCTCGGTCGATGACATCGACTTCGTGATGTGCACGCATCTGCATGTCGATCACGTCGGCTGGAACACGCGGCTGGAGAACGGCCGCTGGGTGCCGACCTTCCCGAAAGCGCGCTACGTCTTCGCCAAGCAGGAATTCGATCACTGGACCGAGCAGAACGCGAAGGCGGAGGTGCCGCCCTTCGCCGACAGCGTGCTGCCGGTGGTCGAGGCCAAACGCCACGAACTCGTCGGCAACGATCACCAGATCGGCGATCACGTTCGTATTCTGCCGACGCCGGGCCACACGCCGGGCCATATCGCCATCACGATGGGCCACGGCAAGGACGACGCCGTGTTCTCCGGCGACCTCATGCACTCACCGATCCAGACGCTCTATCCGGAGCTGTCGGTGAAATTCGACGTCGATCAGGCCAAGGCGGCAACAACGCGCCGCAGCTTCCTGGAACGCTATTGCGACACCGACACGCTGTGCTGCACCGCGCATTTCCCCTCGCCGTCGGTGGGGAAGATCCGGCGCAAGGGCAGTGGCTTCGTCTGCGCGGCGGTGTGATCTAGCCGAGACGCCGTAGGGTGGGCAAAGCGAAGCGTGCCCACCATGCCAAACGCGTTATAGAATGATGGTGGGCACGGCGCGCGAAGCGCGCCTTTGCCCACCCTACGATTCCACCCGTGTGGAGAAAGCAATGACCGACCTCCCCGACATCCCGCTCCCTGCCGGCATCCGCTCACGCTATGTCGACGACATCAACGGCCTGCGCATCCATGTGCTGGAGGCCGGCTTCGAGACCAAGGCGCGGCCCTGCATCCTGCTGCTGCACGGCTTTCCGGAGCTCGCCTTCTCCTGGCGCAAGGTGATGCCGGCGCTCAGCTCGGCCGGCTATCACGTGATCGCGCCGGACCAGCGCGGTTATGGCCGGACGACGGGATGGAGCGCGGATTACGACGGCGACCTCGCGCCGTTTTCGCTCTTCAACCTGGTGCGGGATGCGCTCGGGCTGGTGTCGGCGTTCGGCTACAGGCAGGTCGATGTGGTCGGACATGATTTCGGCAGCCCGGTCGCGGCCTGGTGCGCGCTGATGCGACCCGACGTGTTTCGTTCGATGGCGATGATGAGCGCACCGTTCGGCGGAGCTCCGCCGCTGCCGTTCAACACGATCGACGCGCCCGCAAAGCCAGCGGCTGAAGACCCCGTGCATCGCGAGCTCGCCGCCTTGCCGCGTCCGCGCAAGCATTATCAGTGGTACTATGCCACACGCCCGGCCAACGCGGACATCCACCGCGCGCCGCAAGGCGTGCATGATTTCCTGCGCGCCTACTATCATCACAAGAGTGCGGACTGGACCGACAACAAGCCATATCCGCTGAAATCCTGGTCGGCAAACGAGCTGGCGAAGCTGCCGACCTATTATGTGATGGACCTGAACGAGACCATGGCCGAGACGGTCGCGAAAGAGATGCCCTCGCCGGCCGCGATCGCCGCCAACCAATGGCTGCCCGACCGCGAGCTCGCCTACTACAGCGCCGAATATGGCCGCACCGGATTCCAGGGCGGCCTGCAATGGTACCGCTGCGGCACATCAGGCGCATTCAACAGCCAGCTCCAATTGCTCGCCGGCCGCACCATCGATGTCCCCGCCTGCTTCATCTCGGGCAAGCAGGATTGGGGCACTTATCAGCGTCCGGGGGTGTTCGAGGCCATGCAGGCGCGGGCCTGCACGAAGCTGCTCGGCTGCCACCTTGTCGATGGCGCCGGTCACTGGGTGCAGCAGGAGCAGCCGGCCGAGGTAAGTCGGCTACTGCTCGATTTCCTGGCGAGGAGCCGCGGCGTGATTTGACCCTGGAACCCCGCCGCCTTATATAGTTTAGAATTATTCTAAACTAATGAGACGGGGCCGCCGTGAAGAATTTTGCCGATCTGACCGAGCGCGAGGTGCTTGCGGTCGCGATCTCCTCCGAGGAGGAGGACAGTCGCATCTATATGAGCTTCGCCGAAGACCTGAAGGAGCGCTATCCGGACTCCGCCAAGATCTTCGAGCAGATGGCCGAGGAAGAGCGCGGCCATCGTCACATGCTGCTGGAAATGTATGAGCAGCGCTTCGGTCCGCATTTGCCCCCGATCCGCCGCGAGGACGTCAAAGGCTTCCTGCGCCGCCGTCCGGTCTGGCTCACCAAGAACCTGCCGCTCGACACCATCCGACGGGAAGTCGAGACGATGGAATTGCAGGCCGAGCGCTTCTACGTGAAGGCGGCTGAGCAGGCGCAGGATGTCGGCGTGCGCCGCCTGCTCGGCGATCTGGCCGAAGCCGAGAAAGGCCACGAAGAGGTGGCCGCGAAGCTGACCGACCAGATCCTGAGTTCAGACGTGCGCGCGGAGGAAGACCGCACCAACCGGCGCATGTTCGTGCTGCAATATGTGCAGCCAGGTCTCGCCGGCCTGATGGACGGCTCGGTTTCGACGCTGGCGCCGCTGTTTGCGGCTGCCTTCGCCACGCATCAGAATTGGCAGACGTTTTTGGTCGGCCTCGCCGCCTCGATCGGTGCCGGCATCAGCATGGGTTTTGCGGAGGCGCTGTCCGACGACGGCTCGCTGACCGGTCGCGGTTCGCCCTGGCTCCGCGGTCTCACCTGCGGCTTGATGACGACGCTCGGCGGGCTTGGACATACCTTGCCGTATCTCGTGCCCGATAGCTGGGCCAACGCCTTCTGGATCGCGACCGGAATCGCCGGAATCGTCGTGTTCTTCGAATTGTGGGCGATCGCCTTTATCCGCGCGCGCTACATGGACACGCCGTTCCTGCAGGCCGTATTCCAGATCGTGCTTGGTGGCGCGATCGTGCTCGCCGTGGGGATATTGATCGGAGCGGCGTAACAGCCTCACTCTCGGTGTCATGCCCCGCGAGGGCGCAGCATCCAGTACGCCGCGACCTCTCCGTGTCCGATCGGCGCCGGTGGAATACTGGATCGCCCGGTCAAGCCGGGCGATGACTGCGAGTGGTTGCTTGGCTCACCGCGTTCCGTCTTGCTCACATGTCAATCGCGATCAAACGGCGATTGCGGTGCTGGGCCAAACTGCGCATCATTGTTCGAGGACAAGAAGAACAGGAGATGCGCCATGGCCAAATCCGAATGGAGCTTCAAGAGCGCGGTCGCGCTGTCGGCGGCACTGACGGCCAAGAAGGTTTCCGCGGTCGAGCTCACGCAGGATGCGATCGACCGAATCGAACGGCACGACGGCAAGGTCAACGCGATCTGCGTCCGGGATTTCGACCGCGCGCTCGACGCAGCACGCGAGGCGGACGCCGCGTTGGCGCGCGGCGAGCGGAAGCCGCTGCTCGGCCTCCCCATCACGGTGAAGGAATCCTACAACGTCGCCGGCCTGCCCACGACCTGGGGCTGGGCGCCGCAGAAAGACTTCAAGCCGGCGGAGGACGCGCTGTCGATCACCCGGGTGAAGGGTGCCGGTGGCGTCATCCTCGGCAAGACCAACGTGCCCGTGGGTTTGGCGGATTGGCAGAGCTACAACGAGATCTATGGCACGACCAACAATCCATTCGATCTCGGCCGCACGCCGGGTGGCTCGTCGGGCGGCTCGTCTGCGGCGCTCGCGGCGGGCTACGGACCACTCTCGCTCGGGTCGGACATCGGCGGCTCGTTGCGCGTGCCCGCCTTCCATTGCGGGGTCTATGCGCACAAGCCGACCTACAATCTCTGTCCAACACGCGGCCATACGCCGCCGCCATTTCCTGCCATCCCGATGGAGCGCGATATGGCGGTGATCGGTCCGATGGCGCGCAGCGCAGTCGATCTGCCCCTGCTCCTGGACGTGATGGCAGGCCCCGATCCTCTGGACCTGGGCGTAGGATACAAGCTCGCGCTGCCGGAGGCGCGACACCGCGCGCTGAAGGATTTTCGCGTGCTGGTGATCGACAGCCATCCGTTGCTGCCTGCGAATGCCGACATTCGCGGCGCCATCGAGAAGCTGGCGGACCAATTGTCGCGCGCAGGTGCGAGCATCACGCGCGAAAGCCCGCTGTTTCCCGACTTCACAGATGCCTCTCGCCTCTACATGCGCATGCTGATGGGTTTTCTCGGCGCCTTCCTTCCGCCGGACATTCTCGCCGGCGCGCGTGCCGGAGCAGCGCAGCTCTCGCCTGAGGACAAGAGCCTTGCTGCCGAGCGGCTGCGCGGCATGACCAGCACACATCAGGCCTGGGTGTTCGACGAAGGCGCTCGGGCCGGCCTGCGCGCGCAATGGCGACACCTGTTCAGGACATTCGATGCGGTGATCTGCCCGATCATGCCGACCCCGGCCTATCCGCATGATCATTCGCCGGAGCAGGAAGAGCGCCGGATCAATATTGATGGCAGGGACTTTGCCTATCCGGACCAGCTTGCGTGGCCCGGCGTCGCCACGCTGACGGGCCTGCCGGCAACGGCTGTTCCGCTCGGTCTGTCGAAGGAGGGCCTGCCGGTCGGCGTGCAAATTATCGGGCCGTTCCTCGAGGACCGCACGCCGCTGAAGCTCGCCGAGCTGATCGAACGCGAGTTCGGCGGGTTCGTGCCGCCGCCCTTATTCAAGGACTGAGGGAAATCTCATGAGCAACGACCTCGAACAGCTCACCGCGCTCAACCGCGACTATGTCGCCTCCGTGCAGAATTGCGACGTCAAGCGCTTCGACGAAATTTTGGCGCGGGAGTTCTACTGCTCCAATCCCGACAAGACGCTGGTCGATCGCGAGGCCTTCCTGAAGCAGACGGCGCGGCCGATTGCGATCCGGAATCTCAGGGAGCACGACGTCATCATCCGCATCATGGGCGATTTCGCCATCATCCACGCGGCGACGAGCTACACCAATGCGGACGGCCAGCAGGCCACCGGGCGCTATACCGATTGCTGGGCGAAGAGAGGCGAGACGTGGCTGGCTGTGTCGGCGCACGTGTCGCGATAAAGCGCGCGTCACACCACACATTCTCCGGGACAGCCAGATATTCGGGAGGCCGCGAGCTCACCGCTCCAGATTCTTCAGCAGAAATCTCAGCGCTGTCGCCGCAAAGGTCTGCATATTGGCCAAGCGGTCGTTGCTGCCCGTCTCCAGCGTCATCACCTCAACTGCGGGCCCGGCGACCGCCATGCAGCTATGGCCCGCCGCATCGCCGTAGCGATTGCCGGTCGGACCGGACGCGCCGGTCTCGGACAGGCCCCAATCGCAGTTGAAACGGCCGCGCATCCGCTCGGCCAGCAGTTGCGCGTAGGGCTCCGACGAGGAACGAAAGCCCTTCATTCCTTCGTCTGAAATATCCATCAGCACGCGCCTGGCATCGCGGGTGTAGACCACGGCGCCGCCGAGGAAATAGGCGGACGCGCCGGGCACCGCGAGAAGGCTGGCCGAGATCAGGCCGCCGGTCGAGGATTCCGCCACGGCAATGGTCTGCTTGCGCGCGATCAGCCTCACTGCCACCTGTTCCGCAATGCCGACGAGCTCTTTCATTCGTTGACCCCTTATTCCTTCGCAACCGAGCTCGGCCTTTCTAGCATATGACAGCGCCCTTGGCCGAGTTGCAGCCAACGGGCAGGCCTGCTTGAATGGCGGCAAGGCGGAGCGGCCAAGCGCTGCCCGAGAAGGCGCGACGAGGAAACGCGAAGGACACGTCATGGCGTCCCTGATCGCCGGCGGGGTGGATTGCGATGTGCATCCGGCCGTGCCGCATCTGACCAGCCTGCTGCCGTACCTGAACGACTATTGGCGCGATCAGGTGACGACGCGCGGCATGGTCGATCTCATCTCGCAATCCTACCCGCAAAATTCGCCGATCACGGCGCGGCCCGACTGGCGCCCCGAAAGCGGCAAGCCGGGCGAGAGCCTTGCGGACATGCAGCGCCATGTGCTCGATCCCTTTCAGCTCTCGCATGCCATCTGCAATCCGCTCTACGGCGTGCAGATGGTGTTTTCCGAGGATCTGCAGGCCGCCTTCTGCCGCGCACTGAACGAGTGGCTCGTGAAGGAATGGCTCGATCGCGATCAGCGGCTGCGCGGCTCCATCGTGATCCCCACCCAGAGCGTCGAGAAGGCCGTCGCCGAGATCGAGCGCTGTGCGGCGGATCGCCGCTTCGTGCAGGTGCTGATGCTGGTGATGGGCGATACGCCGCTCGGCAAGCGCGCGCTGTGGCCGATCTACGAGGCGGCAGAACGGCTGGACCTTCCGATCGGCATTCATGCCGGTTCCGCCTATCACAATCCGCCGACCGCCGTCGGCTGGGGTTCCTACCACATCGAGGATTATGCCGGTCAGGCCCAGGCGTTCCAGACCCAGCTCACCAGCCTGATCGTCGAGGGCGTATTCGCCAAATATCCGCGACTGAAGATGGTGATGCTGGAATCAGGCGTATCCTGGATCTCGCCCTTTCTCTGGCGCCTTCACAAGTTCTGGCGGGGCGTGCGGATGGAGACGCCGTGGGTTGATCGCGCGCCGCTGGAGATTGTGCGCAGCAACATCCGCTTCTCGTTACAGCCATTCGACGCGCCGCCGGATGAGGCGACATTAATTCGCCTGTTTGATCATATGCAGTCGGACGAATTAGTCCTATTCTCCACCGACTATCCGCACTGGCAGTTCGACGGCCAGGAGGCGCTGCCCGCAGGTCTCACCCCCGATCTCGTGCGCAAGATCATGATCGATAATCCGCATGCGACCTATCCCCGCCTGACTTAGCCGCTGCCAAAGGAGGCAAGGCGATGAATATTCAGTTCCGCGAAAGCTCCGAAGCCGCTTCCCCACTCGCCGTCAAAACCGCGATCGCGGACTGCGACATCCATCCGGCACGCGCGACCCGCGCCGAGCTCTATCCTTACCTCGCCAAACGCTGGCAGCATCATCTCGAAGTCTATGGCATCCATGCCTATCAGGGCATGATGGAAGGTCCGCCCTATCCGAAGGCCCAGCCCAACGCCTCGCGCCGCGACGCCTATCCGCCGGAAGGCGGGCCGCAGGGCTCATCGCTATCCTTCATGCAGAAGCAGCTGCTCGATCCCCACAACGTGCAGCTCGGCGTGCTCAATCCCCTCAACACCGGACAGGGCATCCGCAATCACGAGCTCTCGGCCGCCTTGTGCTCGGCGATCAACGACTGGCAGATCGACAAATGGACCAGCAAGGACAAGCGGCTGAAGGCCTCCATCGTCGTCGGCAATGAGGACGGCCTGTCGGCCGCCGCCGAAATCCGCGAACGCGCCGGCGACAAGAATTTCGTGCAGGTGCTGCTGCTCAGCCGCAATGTCGAGCCGCTCGGCCAGCGCCGCTACTGGCCGATCTATCAGGCCGCGGAAGAGGCCGGCCTGCCCGTCGGCGTCCACGCCTTCGGTTTCGGCGGCAACCCGATCACGCCGTCGGGCTGGCCTTCCTATTACATCGAGGAGATGGTCGGCCACTCGCAGTGCCAGCAATCGGCGCTCGCGAGCCTCGTGCTGGAGGGCGTGTTCGAGCGCTTCCCGAAATTGAAGATGGTGATGATCGAGGCCGGCTTCGGCTGGGCGCCGTCGCTGGCGTGGCGGCTCGACAAGGTCTGGCAGCGGCTGCGGAGCGAGGTGCCGCATGTCAAACGGCCGCCGTCCGAATATATCCGCGAGCAGGTGTGGTGGACGACGCAGCCGATGGAGGATCCGGAGCGGCGCGAGGATCTGTTCGACGTCATCAAGTGGATCGGCTGGGACCGGCTGCTGTTCGCGACCGACTATCCGCACTGGGATTACGACGAGCCGTCGCGCGTGCTGCCCGCGGGCGTCAGCGACGACAATCGCGAGGCGTTCTATCTCGGCAATGCGAAGAAGCTGTACGGGATCGCTTGATGGCGCGGCATGTGATTGCCGCGGTCGACGAGCTTCCGCCCGGCACGCGAAAATTTCTGGAGATCGACGGACGGCCGATCGCGGTCTTCAACATCAAGGGTGAATATTTCGGCCTGATGAACCGCTGCCCGCATCAGGGCGCGGCGCTGTGCGAGGGGCCGCTCATCGGGCTCGCGCAATCGACGGATCCGGGCGAGATCGAATACACCAAGCTCGGCGAAATCATTCGCTGCCCATGGCATGGCTGGGAGTTCGACATCCGCACCGGCCAGTCCTATTGCGACCCCCGCCGCTTCCGCGTGAAGGCCTATCCGGCTCATGTCGAGCCGGGTGCGAGCGTTGTGAAGGGGCCGTATGTCGCCGAGACTGTCGCGGTGAAGGTCGAGAGCGATTACGTCGTGGTGGAGTTGTAGCGAGAAGCAGGTGGCCGGACATGCGCCGGCACGATCTCAGGCTTTATTCTGCGTTGCAGTGATCATCCAATCGCGGAATGCGGCGAGCTTCGGCGCCCCGCGGCGGCCCTCCGGCGCGACCAGGTAGAAGCCGGCATCGGCCGGCAGCGCGATCTTGAAGGGAACCACGAGCCGGCCCTTGGCGATGTCGTCCTGGACGTAGGAGGTCCGCCCCATCGCCACGCCGATGCCGTCGATCGCGGCCTGGATTGTCATGAAGATCATGTCGAAGGTGATGCCGGGCTGCCTGGCGATGTCGGCCGGCTGACCTGCCGCGGTCAACCACAGCCGCCAGTCGTCGCTGTTGGCATTGGAGGTGTGCAGCAGCATGTGGCTCTTGAGGTCCTCCGGACAGCGCAACGGCTTGTCGCCACGGAGGAGAGACGGGCTGCAGACCGGAAACAGCTCGTCCGCCATCAGCCAGTCGGCGCGCAAGCCCGGCCACTGGCCGCGCCCGTAGCGGATCGCGGCGTCGACATTGTCGCGCTGGAAGTCGACGAGGCCGGTCGAGGTGGTGATGCGAACGTCGATGCCCGGATGGTGCTCCTGGAAATCGGTCAGCCGCGGCAGCAGCCATTTGGCGGCAAGCGAGGCCAGCGTCGAAACCGTCAGCACCTTGTCGTCGTCCTTGCGCAGCAGCCGATCGGTGGCAAGCCGGAGGTCGTTGAAGGCGGCGCGGACGCCCGGCAAATAGTCGCGCGCCTCGGCCGTCAGCGCCAGCGCGCGGTTCTGCCGGACGAACAGGCGGATACCGAGCTCCTCCTCGAGCCTGCGGATCTGATGGCTGATCGCGGTCTGGGTCACGTTCAGCTCGGACGCCGCCAGCGTGAAGCTGAGATGGCGCGCGGCGGCCTCAAAGGCCCGCAATCCGTTCAGGGAGGGCAATCTGGCAGTCATCTGGCAGCAGGATACATGACGTTATTTCATGCGAAAGAGTACAAATTGTCGTTTGTCGCAGTGCATCAGGAAGCAGATATTAGCGGTCAACTTAGCTCCAGGAGCTGACAATGTCTACTTTGACCCAGAATTCGATGACAAATCATCATGCGCCCGGCTTGATCCATCAGATCGGCGAGACCCTTCACGTCTGGCACGAGCGCTACCGGACCCGGCGTGAGCTCACCAACTGGTCCGCGCGTGACCTTCAGGACGTCGGGCTGTCCTGGAGCGATGTGGCCTACGAGGCCGACAAACCCTTCTGGCGGGCCTGATTGGCCGCCAGGCCGGCGCCGCCTGACTGTGGGGCGCCGGCGGTCCCTTTTCCCTTTGGTCCCCTTGGGGGCGCGGTGTCATGAGCAGCCTTCGCCTGGAAGATTTGAAGCAGTATTCGGACACGCTACGCACGCGACACGGCGAGGCGCTGCGCGTGCGCTTCGTCGAGCCGCGCGACACCGAGGAGCTCCAGCACTATTTTCGCTCGCTCTCGACGCGCTCCCGCTACAACCGCTTCTTCGGTGCGATCAGCGAACTGCCGCAGGGCCTGCTCCACGAATTCCTCCAGATCGGCGAGCGCGAACGTTTTACCGTGGTGGCGACCATGATGGTCGACGGCTTCGAGACCATCGTCGCCGAAGCGCGCTACGCACTGCATGCCGAAACTGAGACGCTTGAATTCGGCCTGTCGGTTGCGGACCGCTGGCAGGGCCACGGCATCGCCACCGTGCTGATGAAGAATCTCGAATGCCGCGCGGCCGCGCTCGGCGCCGACCACATGTTCGGCGACACGCTACGCTCCAACGCCGCCATGATCTCGCTCGCGCGCAAAGCGAGCTTCGCCTTCGTCAAACATCCCGACGATTGGAAGCTGGTGCGCTTCGACAAGGAGATCTCCGTCGCACCGAAGGATATTCCCTGCGCGAGCTGGCGTCTCGTCGCCCTTTCCCGTCAGGCCGATAGCCCCTCAGCCTCGGCCTGACACCACTCGAGCCCGGCCTGGCCAAAACCAGAGCCGGGCATTTTTTTCGCCGCTACTTCCCCGTGAACACCGCCTTGCGCTTCTCGATGAACGCCTGCACCGCTTCCTTGTGATCGGCGGTGGTAGTCAGGCGGACCAGACGTTCGGCTTCGTGGTCGCGCGCGGTCTCAAAATCGAACAGCAAGGCCTCGTCGAGATTGTCCTTCATGTAGCGCAACGCGAGGCGCGGACCTCCAGCCAGGGATTTTGCCAGGGCGAAGGCCTCCGCCTGCAATTCGTCATCGGGCACCACGCGGTTGACGAGGCCGATGGCCTCGCACCTTGCAGCATCGACCCGATCGCCGGTGAACAGCAGTTCGCGCGCCCGCGCGGTGCCGACGAGGCGCGTCAACAGCCACGCGATGCCATAATCGCCGCTGAGCGCAATGCGCGCATAGCCGGTCGCGACGAAGGCCGATTGCGCGGCGATGCGGATGTCGCACGCCATGGCGATGGCGAGCCCCGCGCCGACCGCCGGCCCCGGCAGCGCCGCGATGGTCGGCTTGCGCACCGACACCAGCGCGCCAGTGAGCAGGCGCTGCCGCTCCTGGAGATCGGCGATGCGATCTTCCAGCGACATCTCCAGCTTCTTGGGGTCGCGATGTGCGCCCATGCCCTTGACGTTGCCACCGGCGCAGAACGCTTCGCCCGCGCCGGTGATCAGCAGCGCGCCGACATCGGGGTTCTCGCCGCAGGTGCGAATCATCGTGCGTAGCGCCGGGGTCAGGGCGTCTGACAGCGAGTTGCGCGCCTCCGGCCGGTTCAGCGTGATCAATGCGACGCGATCGCGGATCACGCAGAGAAGTTCACTGGTGCCGGTATCGATGATGGTGTCCGTGGTCATGATTCCCGCCCTTGTAGGGTGGGCAAAGCGAAGCGTGCCCACCAATTGCTGTTTCGTCGTTGATGGTGGGCACGGCGCTATGCGCCTTTGCCCACCCTACGGCAGCTTGCCTTCAAAACTTCTCCACCCAGGGCCGCAGCTCCAGCTCCCAGCTCCAGGCGCTGCGCGGCTGCTGCAGCACGTTCCAGTAGCTCTCCGCGATGGCGTCGGGATCGAGCATCGAATCCGGCCTCTCCGGCGCTTCCGTGCGCGCTGCGCTCCTGATGCCGCCATCGATCACGAAATGCGCGACATGGATGCCTTGCGGCGACAATTCGCGCGCCATGCTCTGCGCCAGCCCGCGCAGTGCGAACTTGCCCATCGCGAACGGTGCGGACTGTGCATAGCCCTTGACGCTTGCCGAAGCGCCGGTGAACAGGATCGCGCCGTGCTGGTTCGGCAGCATGCGCCTAGCCGCTTGCTGCGCCACCAGGAAGCCGCCATAGGCGCTGACCGCGATCGCCTGCGCCACGTCGGCCGGAACGAGATCGACGAACGGCCCGCGCGCGCGGCCGCTGGCGTTATAGACCACCACGTCGGGCGTGCCGATCTCGCGCTCGACCAGGCCGAACAGGCGTTCGACCTCATCAGGGTCGGTGGCGTTGCAGGCATAGGCCTTGGCGCCGGTCTCGCTGCAGAGCGCACCGAGCTTCTCGATTTTTCGCGCGGCCAGTGCGACGCGGATGCCCTGGGCGGACAATAGCCGCGCCAGCGAGGCGCTCAGGCCTTCGCCGGCGCCGACGATGAGGGCGATCTTGTATCTCGGGTGTTCCATGACGTGATCTCTCGAAGACGGGAAGCCGCTGATCTATGCACGGTCCGCGCGGACAACCACCCGGGACGATCACAATTCCGCAGAGCGAATTGCTCCCACGCGGCGATCATGCCTCCCTGACAATTTGCGGCTTTATCCGCTTTCGCGACTGGAGCATGATCGACATCATCTCAAGCGGCAAGCGCCAAATCAGCGCAAAATGACCGCAAGGCGGAAACAAAGAGGACGATCATGCACAAGCCGGCCCCCGCGCAGGCAAAACAGGTCGCGGCCGCACCATCCGGACTGCTGGCTCCCGATACCACCGGCATGAATTTCTACCGCGGCGATCAGGCCCTCACCGATCTTCTGCGCATTCATCTGCCGGAGACGCTATTCCGCCACATCGAGCCGCATCTCGATCGCCTCGGTGAACTCGCCGGTGGCACGCTCGACGACTGCGCGCGGCTTGCCGACCGGCACACGCCGGTGCTGCACCAGCGCGACAAGTTCGGCCGCGACGTGCAGTGGATCGAATACCACCCGGCCTATCGCGAGCTGGAGAAGGCAGCCTTTGGCGAGTTCGGCATCCACGCGCTCTCGATCCGCAAGGGCATCATGGGCTGGCCGGACAAATATCCCGTCGTCGCCAAGCACGCGTTCACCTTCCTGTTCAACCAGACCGAATTCGGCATGGGCTGCCCGATCAACGTCACCGATGGCTGCGCCAAGCTGCTCGCGAATTTCGGAAGTGACGAACTGAAGGCAAAATATCTGGATGGCCTGACCCAGACCGACATGAGCAAGCTGACCCAGGGCGGCCAGTTCATGACTGAGAAGGAAGGCGGCTCCGACGTCGGCACGCTGACCACGACGGCCGTGCAGGAAGGCGACCATTGGCGCCTCACCGGCGAAAAATGGTTCTGCTCGAACGCCGACGCCAAAATTGTGATGCTGCTGGCGCGCCCTGAAGGCGCCGGCCCCGGCACGCGCGGTGTCGGTCTGTTCCTGATGCCGCGCTTCCTCGACGACGGTTCGCAGAACCACTACCGGATCGTGCGTCTGAAGGACAAGCTCGGCACGCGCTCGATGGCTTCGGGTGAGATCAAGCTTGAAGGCGCGATCGCCTATGCGGTTGGCAAGCTCGACCGCGGCTTCGTGCAGATGGCCGAGATGGTGAATTCGTCGCGGCTTTCAAATGGCGTCAAATCCACCGCGCTGATGCGGCGGGCCTACCATGACGCGATGACGGTGGCGAAAAACCGCGTGGTGTTCGGCAACCGCATCATCGACCTGCCGCTGGGCCGGCGCCAGATGCTGAAGATCATGCTGCCGGTCGAGCAGGCGTTGTCGATGAGCTTTCTCACCGCGGACGCGCTCGACCGCGCCGAGGCCGGCAGCCAGGATGCGGCCGCGCTGCTGCGCATCCTGACCCCCACGCTGAAATTCCGCGCCACGCGCGATGCGAGAAAAGTGTGCGGTGATGCGCTCGAGATGCGCGGCGGCATCGGCTATATCGAGGAATTCGCGACCGCTCGCCTGCTGCGCGACGCGCATCTCGGCTCGGTCTGGGAAGGCACCGGCAACATCGTCGCGATCGATGCGCTGAGGCGCGCGGTCGGCCGCCACGGCGCCGAATCCGCGCTCGCCGCCGATCTGCACGCCCGCCTCGATGACAGCCCCTCGGTGCCGCAGGCCTGGCGCGACCGGCTGCACACCCTCACCGATCGCGCGGTCGGCTTCGCACGCGAGGTCGCAGGGAAGGCCGACAATGAGGCCGATGCGCGCCGCGCCACCAGCCTGCTCTATCATGTCGCCAGTGCCGTCGCGCTTGCCTGGGAGGCACATCGTATTCACGACATGCGTGGCGATGCGCGAAGGCTGTTGTTGTCGCGGCTGGTCATCGACCACCGGGTATCGCCGAGCGATCCGTTCCGGCTGACGGAAAATGCCGTGCAGCAGAAGATCGCGGCGCTGCTGCTCGGCGACCGTGATGCCGGCATGAGCGAGGTTGGCGAACTGGTCCTGGCAGCGTAGGCTGCACCTGCGTTCAAGCAAGAAAAAAGCGATAGGGAGTGCTCGATGAAGGCCGCCGTCCTCCATGAAGTCAACAAGCCCCTGGTCATCGAGGATGTCAGCCTGCCGAAGCCCGGCCCGCGCGAGGTCCTGATCCGGACCTCGGTCGCAGGTCTCTGCCACTCCGATCTGCACTTCATGGAAGGACTGTATCCGCATCCGCTGCCTGCGGTCCTCGGGCACGAATCGGCCGGTGTCGTCGAGCAGGTCGGCTCCGACGTCACCTATGTGAAACCGGGCGACCATGTCGTCACTTGCCTGTCGGTGTTCTGCGGCACCTGCGACAATTGCACCACAGGCCGCACGGTGCTCTGCACCGACACCACGGTAAAACTGCTACCGGGGACTTCCAATCGGATGCAATGGGCCCGCTCCGAGAAGCTGCATCAGTTTCTCAATCTCTCGTCCTTCGCCGAGCAGATGCTGGTGCACGAGAACGCGATCGTCAAAATCCGCAAGGAGATGCCGCTCGATCTCGCTGCGCTGATCGGCTGCGGCGTCATCACCGGCTACGGCGCGGTCGTGAACACGGCAAAGGTGACGGCCGGCGAGACAGTGGCTGTGATCGGGTGCGGTGGTGTCGGCATGGCCGCGATCAACGGGGCGCAGATCGCGGGCGCCGGCCGCATCATCGCCATCGACACCAATCCGGCAAAACTCCAGCTCGCGACCAAGCTGGGCGCGACCGACATCATCAACCCGGCAGACGGCGACGTCGTGAAGCAGGTGCGCGATCTCACCAATGGCGGCGTGCATCATTCCTTCGAGGTGCTCGGCCGCAAGGAGACCGCCGAGCAAGCCTTCGGCATGCTCGCCTCGGGCGGCACGGCTACCATCGTCGGGATGATTCCGTTCGGCCAGAAGATCGAGCTGCATGGCTTCGACTTCCTGCGCGAGCGCAGGATCCAGGGCTCATCGATGGGCTCGAACCATTTTCGCGTCGACATGCCGCGGCTGGTGGATTTCTACCTGCGCGGCCGGCTGCACCTGGAGGACTGGATCTCGGCCAAGCTGAAGCTCTCCGAGATCAACGAAGGCTTTGCCAACATGAAGGCCGGCAAGACGCTGCGCAGCGTGATCATGTTTGACAGCTGATAGCCGGATGAAGCGGGACGCTCAGGATTGAGGCAACTGGTCCGGGCCGGCCAGGTCGCAACGCGACTCTTTCAGGAGCAGTAGCGCCGCAGCTGTTATGAGACCGGTGGTGAGCAGGTACACGGGCGATATGTTCAAACCGGGCCCTTGGATGACCAGATAAGCGAACAATCCCGCGATCGACGCGATGAAGCCGAGCCAGGCAAGCCTCGGAAAGCGAAATCCACGCTCGCCGTGCCAAAGATCAAGCACGAGGTAGTACACGAGAAGGCTGTTGCAGAGTGCCGCCGGCAGCACGCCCAGAACGATTCCGCTTTCGAACGCGAGATAGGAAAGCACGCCGCTGACCTGAGCAATCACCGCGAAGGCCACATAGCGCGGATTGAGGCAGGCCAGCGCGATCGACGCAAGTTCGAAGGCGTAGAAATACCGCTCGTGCATCTTAGGGAGCAGGTACGGCATGAGCATCAGCGATACACACGCTGCGAGGAGAATAAACTCCGGTCCCGCCCGTCGAGAGCGCGCGATGAAGATCGACAAGGCGAGCCCGCTCGCCGCCGCGAGCACCATGCCGACGGCGACGCCGATCGCGTACGGCATTCCTCCGGCCAACACCCAGATGTTCGCCGCGTTCATGGTGAGGCGATTGAAGGTGTGAGCCTGATCCAAATAGACCGCGAACACGGAAGCCAAGGATCTGCCGGCGACGAGAACCGGAATGGCGAGAACCACATAGATCCCGGGAACGGTGGCGAGCCATGCCGGGTGGATCCTGCGGCGCAGAATCATGCCGAGCACGAAGGGTCCCAGGAACACGCCCTGAGCCTTCACCGAAAAGGCCATCGCAAATGACGCAACGCCGTTTCGATCCCGCATGAACAGCGCGACGGAAACCAGCGTGAAGAAGGTCCAGATCGAATCACTCTCCGCCCACATTGCGCCGTTGAAGATCACCGTCGGTGCAAGCCAAACAGCGCAGAAGGCAAGGGAGGCGCGCAATGGCAGCCTTGTCGCTCGCCAGACGATCTGGGCCACGGCGATCGCGCAGCCCAACTCGAAGACTACCGAGATCGCTTTCACGAGGGAAAGTGGCTCGCCTAGCCAATCAAATCGGGCGGCAATCAACAGGAGGTAGCTGTAGAACGGCGTGTAGTTGGTAAAGGCTTCGGCCAGCCCGGCGACACCGTGATCGCGCGCGAAGACATACCAGGGGATCAGATGCTGAATGGCGTCGTCGGTCGCATGCTTCCGGGCGAAGTAGCGGAGCGCAAGGCCCAGGAGTCCGCATCCGATCGCTACGGCAATTGCGAGCCGCCAACTCTTTGGCAGCGTCTTGTCCGGGTTGACGTCATGACCGGGTCCGCGGATCGCGTCGTTTCCAACAATCTCTTTTGTCACGCGAGCACTCGTGAGGCCCCATTTTCGTGACCTAACCTCTACGGGTCATCAATTCATAGTCGTATAACGTCTGGTTTCGCAGATCTTAAGATTGCCGCGAAACGGTTGCTTGGTTAGCGAATGCTTTAGAGGAATTGACGATCATCGAAAGGCCGCCAGCGGGAAGGTAAGCCCGGCAAGACTGGATCTTGACCAAGTGACGAACTGCTCCGGACATGACGACGGAGCCTGGAGCGAAATTACCGCTGCAAATGTCGCGTAAAGATCCGCACCACATGTCCCCTGACCCGCGGCGCCTCGTCGTAGAGGTCTGACGCAAGCCGCTCGATGGTCTCGCGCAGCGACAAGAACTGGGCCTGCCGCGCGCTGCTTTCGGTGCCCTGCATGCCCGCAAGCTCGTCCATCGCGGCGTCGCTGATCTGGCACTGCACGACCTCGCCGTCGTTCAGCATGGTGAAGCGAAAGGCGAGCCGTTCGAGATCATGGCCAATGATCCTGTCGCGCATGAGTGGCATCAAGTCGTCCCGGTCGACCCCCGCGCCGAAAATGCCGAAAATCCCGCTGCTTGTCAGCAGCAAAGGCAACCCTTCGCCTACTGAAACGCAACTTCGGCAAAACTGCGGAGCTTTCGCGAATGCAGCCGCTCGGATTCCTGCTGCTTGAGCCGTTCCAGCGCCTTCAAGCCGATCTCGAGATGCTGGCCGACACGGCGGCGGTAGAATTCGCTGGCCATGCCTGCGAGCTTGATCTCTCCGTGCAGAGGCTTGTCCGAGACGCACAGCAGCGTGCCGTAGGGGACGCGAAAGCGGTAGCCGTTGGCGGCAATCGCGGCCGATTCCATGTCGAGCGCAACCGCGCGCGAATGCGACAAGCGACGAATGACATCGGGCCCGCTGATCTCCCAATTACGGTTGTCGACGCTCGCGACGGTGCCGGTACGCATCAGGCGCTTGAGCTCGAAACCTTCGAGCCCGGTGACGTCCTCGACCGCCTCCTCGAGCGCGACCTGCATCTCCGCGAGCGCCGGGATCGGCACCCACAGCGGCAACTCACGATCGAGCACATGATCCTCGCGCACGTAGCCATGGGCGAGCACGTAGTCGCCGAGCCGCTGCGTGTTGCGCAGGCCCGCGCAATGGCCGAGCATCAGCCAGGCATGGGGCCGCAGCACGGCAACATGGTCGGTGACGTTGCGCGCGTTGGACGGACCGGTGCCAATGTTGATCAGGGTGATGCCGCGATAGCCGGGCGCGACCAGATGGAAGGCTGGCATCTGCGGCGCGCGCGCGGGCGCAACGCCTGTCGTCGCGCCGCCGCTGCGCGTGATCACGTTGCCTGGAGCGATGAAGGCATCGAGGCCGGCCTCGCCAGCCTGAAGCCGCTGCTGGCAGAGCTGCGCGAAGGCGTCGACGTAAAACTGGTAGTTGGTGAAAATCACGAAGTTCTGGAAATATTCGGGGTCCGTGCCTGTGTAATGGTAGAGCCGGCGCAGCGAGTAATCGACACGGGCCGCCCGAAACAGAGACAGCGGTTCGGGCGCGCCGGGCTGAAGCTCGAAAGTGCCGTCGGCGATGGCGTCGTCCATGGTGGCCAGATCAGGCACGTCGAACGCATCGCGCAGCGACCGCGTCACCGGCGAATTCTCGCTGGTGGTGATGGCGGCTTCGATGTTGATGTCGCGGCGATAGGCGAAATGAACCGGGATCGGTTCGCTGGACTGGCCGATTTCGACCGGGACGCCGTGGTTCTGGATCAACAGCCCGATCTGCTCGGTCAGATAGGTCCGGAACAGATCCGGACGCGTGACGCTGGTCTCGTGCACACCGGGCCGCGCGACGAAGCCGTAGGCGAGACGCGAATCCAGCCGCGCATGCGTCGCGGTGGTGACACGGACGAAGGGATAGAAGGCCCGCACCCGCGTCGTGATTGCCTCGCCGTTGACGTAAGCTTCGAACCGGTCACGCAGGAACTTCGTGTTGCGCTCGTAGATCTCTTCGAGGCGGGCGACGGCGAGGCCGGCGTTGGAGAAGGATTCGGTTGCGACCGAGGGTGGGGATTGGATGGATTGCATTGTTCGACGCCGGGTTGCTGAGGCTGAATCGAACTATAGCAAGAAAACTAAAGCAAGAAAGAAGCCGCCTGTCATTGCGAGCGCAGCGAAGCAATCCCGAAATCTCGCCGCGGAGGCAACCTGGATTGCTTCGCTACGCTCGCAATGGCGAAAGGAGGCGAGGACGCGCTTTCGCGCGTCACTTCTCCCGGAAGGCGCGCATGAACTGGTCGTGCAGCGGCTTCATCAGATAGGACAGCATGGTGCGGTCGCCGGTCTGGACGAAGGCTTCCGCCGGCATGCCGGGGATCAGCCTGGAGTCACCGAGCTTGGCGACCTCTTCTGCGGACAGCGAGACGCGGATGGTGTAGTAGCTCTGGCCGGTGCGCTGATCGGTGGTGACGTCGGGCGAGACGCGGCTGACGACGCCGTTGAGCTCCGGCGTGGTGCGCTGGTTGAAGGCCGACAGGCGCAGCAGCGTCTTCTGGCCGATCTGGAGCTTGTCGATATCGACCGGATTGACCTTGGCTTCGACCTGGAGATCGTCGGCCTGCGGCACGATCAGCATGAGGGCGTCGCCGGCGGTGATGACGCCACCAACGGTATGCACGGTCGATTGCAGCACCATGCCGTCCTGCGGCGCGCGGATGTCGACGCGGCGAAGCTGGTCCTCGGCGGCGACCTTGCGCTCGATCATTTCGCCGATCTTGTCGTTGGTCTCGCGCAGATCCTTGGAGACCTCGCTGACCATGTCCTTGTCGACCTGGATGATCTGGAGCTCGGTCTCGGTGATCTTGCCCTTGGCCTGCGCGCGCGAGGCGATGTATTGCGCGCGCTCGCCGTTGAGGCGGGCGGTATCGCGTTCGAGCGTGGTCAGGCGGGAGATCTGCACCAGGTGCTTGTCATAGAGATCGCGGACACCGACGAGCTCCTGCTGCACCAGCGAGATTTCCCTGTCTTTGGCCCGCTCCTGCGCGGAGAGGCCCTGGATCTCCTCGTTGAGTTGCTGGATGCGCTCGCGAAGCTGCGCCTTCTGGCCAGCGCGGCCGTTGACGCGCACGTCAAACAGCTTGGTTTCGGCATCGAGCAAAGTCTTGATGTCGTTTTCGTTGCCGCGATCGAGAAGCGATTGTGGGAATTCGATCTTGTCGAGACCACGCTGCTCGGCCTGAAGCCGCGCCGTGCGCGCCTGCGCGGCGTCGAGATTCTTGGTGACGATGGCGAGGTTGGCCTTGGTGACAGTGTCGTCGAGCCGCACCACGATGTCGCCGGCCTTGACCACGTCGCCATCGCGCGCGCGCAACTCGCCGACGACGCCGCCGGTCGGATGCTGCACCTTCTTGACGTTGGACTCGACCACGATCTGACCCGGCGCGATCAGCGCGCCGGAGATCTGCACGGTCGACCCCCAGCCGCCGAGGCCGATCAGGAGGACCAGCACGATCCCAAGCCCGAGCATCAGGTGGAACCGGATCGACTGCCGTACGGTCCGCTTCGCGGCAGGCTTCGCGCCGCCGAGCGCCATCGTGCTCATGCCTTGGCTCCGCCTTCGCTGACGATCTTGATCGGGGCTGGCGGCGTCACGCGCGGCTGGAGCACTTGGGCGAGCACCTGTTCCTTGGGCCCGAAGGCCTGCATGCGGCCATCGCGCAGCACCAGGATCTGGTCGACCGCTTCCACGCCGATCGGGCGGTGCGCCACCACGACGACGATGGCGCCGCGCTCGCGCGCCGCACGGATGGCGCGGGTCAGCGCCTCGTCGCCCTCCGTATCGAGATTGGAATTGGGCTCGTCGAGGACGATCAGGAACGGGTTGCCATAGAGTGCGCGCGCCAGCGCCACGCGCTGCGCCTGGCCCGCGGAGAGCGCCGTGCCCTGCTCGCCGACCTGGGTGTTGTAGCCCTCGCGCATCTTGATGATCATCTCGTGCACGCCGGCTTCCTTGGCGGCCGCGATGATGCCGTCAGAGGTGGCCTCCGGGTCGAAACGGCTGATGTTCTGCGCGATGGTGCCGCCGAACAATTCGACGTCCTGCGGCAGATAGCCGATATGGCGCCCGAGCATGTCCGACGACCATTGGTCGAGCGCCGCGCCGTCGAGCCGCACCTTGCCGCGGACCGGTTGCCAGACGCCGACCAGCGCACGAATCAGCGACGACTTGCCGGAGCCGCTCGGTCCGATCACGCCAAGGCCGTTGCCGGCTTCGAGCGCAAAGGTGACGTCCTGCACGATGAGGCGCTGGTCGCCCGGGGGCACCATGGCGATGCCTTCGACCGAGAGGCGGCTGGTGGGCGCCTGCAACTGGGTCGGCATCGTCTGCGCCGGAATCTGCTCCAGAAGGCGGGTCAGGCGGTGCCAGCTCTGGCGTGCCGCGACAAAGGATTTCCAGTGCGCGATCGCGAGGTCGACCGGCGCGAGCGCACGGGCCGAGAGGATCGAGCCGGCGATGATGATGCCGGCGGTCGCCTCCTGGTGGATGACGAGATAGGCACCAACCGCGAGCACGGCCGATTGCAGCATCATGCGCAGCACTTTTGCGACCGCACCGAGACCGCCGGCGACATCGCTCGCACGCTGGTTGCCGTCGAGATATTTTTCGTTGGCCTCGCTCCAGCGCGCGTTCATCCGGCCGGCCATGCCCATCGACACCATGACTTCCGCGTTGCGGCGGCTGGCTTGGGCGAGATCGTTGCGCTGGGCGGCAAGCCCCATCGCCTCGCGCGCCGGCTGGCGGGACATGAACTCGGTGACCAGCGTCAACCCGACCAGGATGACCGCGCCGACGAGCGCCGTGACGCCGATCATGACGTGGAAGGCGAAACAGATGGCGAGATACAGCGGCAGCCAGGGCAGGTCGAAAAACGCGCTCGGGCCCATGCCGCCGAGGAAGGAGCGGACATTGTCGAGATCGCGCAGCGGCTGAAGCCCCTCGTTGCGGCTGCCGACCAGCAGCGGCAGGCGCACGATGGTGTCGAACACCCGCTTGTTCAAGGCTTCGTCCAGCGCGGTGCCGACCCGGCCCAAGATCCGGTTGCGGATCATGTCCAGCACGCCCTGCGCCATGTAGAGGAAACTGGCGAGGACGATCAGACCGACCAGGGTCGGAATGCTGCGGCTCGGCAGCACCCGGTCGTAGACCTCCAGCATGAAGATCGACCCGGTCAGATAGAGCAGGTTGATCATGCAGCTCATCAAGCCGACGCCGACAAACGCCGTGCGACAGGCGCGCAGCGCATCACCGAGCTCTGAGCGGCGGACGCCGGGAACGGCTGCCATCAGTCTGATCTCTTTCGGGTAGGGGCCAAAGCCCCTGATTTCAAAGGCAAATTCAGGAGTAATTGACCCGGATTAACATCGCGTTTGCGCTCATCGCCCAACGCAGTCGAATACCCGGGACCCCCTATGGCCCACATCACCCCCGACCGGCCTTGCACGCAAGTCCGGAATCTCACGATCTTGCGGCTTTTTCTTGCAGACATGTCACCTCTCCCCGGGCGGGGAGAGGTCAAAAGTTCGATCAATCGAACTCGGGCGCCATTAAAACCGGCCGCCGCCGCGGACCAGCCGTACCACCAGCAGCAGAATGACCGCGCCGATCGCGGAATAGACGATCTCGGATATCAGCCCGGTGCCGATGCGAATGCCGAGCTTCGGAAACAGGAAGCTCGCCACCAGCGCGCCGGCGATGCCGACCACGATGTCGCCGATGATGCCGAACCCGGTTCCGCGCACCACCTTGCCGGCCAGCCAACCAGCGACGAGGCCGACGAACAGGATGACAAGCAGGCCTTCATTGGAAATGTACATAAGTGAGGTCCCCTCTCCGTGAACGGTTCCATGGAAGCGGAACCGGGATGAACGAGGTGTGAATGCTGTTCCCCGCTTGGGGTCCAAATATCACGACAGCGCGGTGACCGGCTCCGCCAGCACGCACCGTGCCGCCCGGCCCGGCCCGACCTCCACATTCCCTGGCAGTTGCTCCAGACAGCGCGGCTGGGCTACGGCGCAGCGGGGCGCAAAGGAGCAGTTGTGCGGCCTCTCGCCAAGCGACGGCGGGGCGCCGGGGATGGTCTCGAGCCGCTGTCCCCGCTTGGCCCCGTGGACGGTCGAGGCGAGCAGGCCCTTGGCATAGGGATGCACCGGCGAACGGACGATGTCTCGAAGCGTGCCCTGCTCCACGATCTGGCCGGCATACATCACCGCGACCCGGTCGCAGATCTCGATGGCGACGCCGATGTCGTGGGTGACGAAGATGACGGACATGCCGAACTCGCGCTGCAGCTCGCGCAACAGCAGCAGGATCTGGATCTGCACGGTGGCATCGAGCGCCGTGGTCGGCTCGTCCGCGAGCAATATCTTGGGCCGGCACGCGAGCGCCAGCGCGATCATCGCGCGCTGACGCATGCCGCCGGACATCTCATGCGGATAGGCATCGAGCCGGCGTTTTGCGGAAGGAATGCGCACGACCTCGAGCATTTCGAGTGCGCGCGCTCTGCCCTCCGCGTAAGACTTGCCTTCGTGACGCACGACGCTTTCGGCGATCTGCGTCCCGATGGTGTAGACCGGATCGAGCGCAAGCGCAGGCTCCTGAAAGATCATCGACACCGTCTGGCCGCGGAACGACGACAGCTGCTCGTCGTTCATGGCCAGCACGTCGCGGCCCATGACGTTGACCTTGCCCGTGATCTGCGTGCGCTTCTTCGGCAACAGCCGCATCAGCGCACGCAAGGTCACGCTCTTGCCCGAGCCGGACTCTCCGAGCAGGCCCAGCACCTCGCCGTCGCCGAGCGAGAGGCTGAGATCGTTCACGGCATAGACCGTGCGCTCGCCGGTGAAGCGGATGTTGAGGCCTGAGATCTCGACGAGCTTTGTCATGACGGAAGCTTCGGCAGCCTGTCGTGGTAGTCGGTGGCCCGCTGGAATGCGGCACCGATGGTGAGCAAGGTCGCCTCATCGAACGAGCGGCCGATCAACTGCATGCCGATCGGAAGTCCGCTCTTGGTGAAGCCCGAGGGCACCGTGAGCGACGGCAAGCCGAGATAATTCACCGGGCGGGTGAACAGCGTCAGCCGCTGCAACAGCGCCGGCGCGTTCGGTCCGCCGCCGACGTCGCTCTCCTCGATCGTCGGCGCCGGCACCGGGGACGCCGGTGCGATAATCGCGTCGACACCTGATGTCGCAGCGTTGTGCGCGGCGAGCGCAGGTCCGCGCCAGCGCATCGCCTCGAGGTAGGTGATGGCGGGGACCGCGAGCCCGTTCTGAAGCCGCATCAACACCTGTGGGCCGTAATCCTGCGGCCGCTCGATCATCCAGCGCTTGTGGAAGGCGGCGGCTTCGGCTGCAAGCACGAGCTGGCTTGCCGAGGACAATTGCCGCTGGTCGGGCAGCTCGACCGTGACGATGTCAGCGCCCTCACGCTTGAGCACCGCGATGGTCTCGTCCAGCACGCGCGCGACCTCGCCGTCGAGATCGTCGACATAGAAGGACGAGGGGACGCCGATCTTGAGGCCCTTCAGCGAGCCCTTGGTCGCGCCGACATAGTCGGACAGCGGCTCACGGCTCGTGGTCGAATCCTCGGGATCAGGGCCGGCCATCAGCGCCAGCAGCAGCGCGCAATCCTCGGCGGTGCGGGCGAGCGGCCCGACCGTGTCGAGCGACTGCGACAGCGGCATCGCGCCGGCGCGGCTGACCCGGCCAACGGTGGTCTTCAATCCCGTCACGCCGCAGAAATGCGCGGGCATGCGGATCGAGCCGCCGGTGTCGGAGCCGAGCGCGGCATAGGTCAGTCGCGCCGCGACCGCCGAGCCCGAGCCCGACGACGAGCCGCCGGTGATGTGCGCCACGTTCCAGGGATTGCGAACCGGGCCGTAATGGGCGTTATGGCCGGTCGGGCCATAGGCGAATTCGGCGAGATGCAACGTGCCGAGCCGAACCTGGCCAGCGTCCTTCAGCCGCTGCAAGGCGGTGGAGGTGACGGTCGGAACGAAATCGCGGCGGATCAGCGAGCCGCAGGTCGCGACGTGGCCGGCGTCGTAGTACATGTCCTTGTGCGCGAGCGGCACGCCGTGCAGCGGACCGCGGACTTCGCCCTTGGCGAGTTCTGCGTCGGTGGCATCGGCGGCCTTCAGCGCCGCCTCGGATTCGATCGACATGAAGGCGTTGAGATGCGGCTGCCACTGCGCGATACGATGCAGCAGCGCGCGCGTCACCTCATGCGAGGACACCTGCTTCATCGCAATCGCGCGCGCGACCTCGGTGAGCGTCATCAATGCGGGCTCGGTGCTCATTTCGACAGCTTCGCAGTCTGCGCGTTCGGATAGAGCGCGGGCTCGAGATCGAACGGCAACGTGCCGGCAATGGCGGCAAAGCCCTCGAAGGCCGGTCCGATGGAGTTGGAGATGCGCGTCGCAATCTCGTCGTCAACGGGAACACCGGCGACCTGTGCCGTCGCCTTGATCTCTTTTGTCGTCGGTCTCGTCATGCGGTTTCCTCCTTCGGCGCGCGGCTATGGCCTGAACCCGGGATCGCCATGTAGCACGCGGCCTCGTGGCCCATTCTATCGAGCGCGGTGAGTTTTGGTGTCGCATTTGCGCAGAGCGGCTCCGCAAACGGGCAACGGGTGTGAAAGCGGCAGCCCGAGGGCGGATCGATCGGATTGGGCGGATCGCCCGTGATCGGCGGCGTCTCGGTGCGGCGGTCCGGATCCGAGGACGGCATCGCAGCAAGAAGTGCGCGCGTATAGGGATGCGCCGGCTGGTCCCAGACCCGGTCGACCGGGCCGAGCTCGACGACCTCGCCGAGATACATCACCAGCACGCGATCACTGATGTAGCGCACGACGTTGAGATCATGGCTGATGAAGAGATAGGTCAGCCCGAACTCGCTCTTGAGATCGGCAAGCAAATTGAGCACCTGCGCCTCGACCGATTTGTCGAGCGCGGAGACCGCTTCATCGAGGATCACCAGACGCGGCGACAGCGCCAGCGCACGCGCGATGTTGACGCGCTGGCGCTGGCCGCCGGAGATCTCATGGGGGTAGCGGTTGGCGAAATTTGCAGGAACCAGGCCCACCTTGCCCAGCAGCTCGCGCGCCAGCGCGCGTGCGGCGCCGTCCGCCATGCCGTGCACCTTTGGGCCAAAGGCGATCGACTCCTCGATCGTCAGGCGCGGATTGAGCGAGGCGTAGGAATCCTGGAACACCATCTGCATGCCGCGGCGCAGCTCTCGCAGGGAGAGCGACTGGCCGACGCTCATGCCGTCATAGATGATGTCGCCGGTGTCGCGCGGCATCAGATGCATCAGCAGCCGTGCGGTGGTCGACTTGCCGCAACCGGACTCGCCGACGATGCCGACGGTCTCGCCCTTGGCGACGGTGAACGAGACATTGTCGACCGCACGCACGGTACGCTTTGCGGCAAACAGGCCGCCGCGAACCGGGAAATGCTTGGTCAGGCCGTTGACCTGAAGCAGCGGCTGCGCGACGCCGCCGCGGTCCTCGACCGGTTCCAGCATCGCGACGGAGACGTTGGTTTCGCTCATGGCTAGTTCCTGATGTCCATGGCGCTGCGCAGGCCGTCCGAGAGCAGGTTGAAGCAGATCGAGACCGCGAAGATCATCGCGCCGGGGAGCGCGGCGACCCAGGGGTTGACGTAGATCGCGGTGCGCAAGGTGTTCAGCATCAAACCCCATTCCGGCTCAGGCGGCTTGGTACCGAGGCCGAGGAAGGACAGGCCCGCCGCAAGGATCATCGAGACCGAGATCAGGCTGGTGGCATAGACGAAGATCGAACCGAGCACATTGCCGAGGATATGCACGCGCATGATGGTGAATGGACCAGCACCGGAGGCACGCGCGGCGTCGACGAAGTCCATGTTGCGCACGCCTGTCGTGACGCTTTCGGCGACGCGGGTGATCTGCGGCACGAACACGACAGTCAACGACACGATGGAATTGAGGATGCCCGCGCCCAGCGCGCCCGAGATCGCAATCGCCAGCAGCACCGATGGAAAGGCATAGAACACGTCGATCGTGCGCATGATCGCGGTGTTGAGCTTGCCGCCGACATAGCCGGCAACGAGGCCGAGCGACGTGCCGATGCAGAAGGCGAGGATCACCGGCAAAATGCCGATGAGAAGCGACAGCCGCCCGCCATAGATCAGCCGCGCCAGCATGTCGCGGCCGAGCTCGTCGGTGCCGAGCGGGTAGCCGGTTGTGCCGATGTGCCGAAGGCGGCGGATCATCGAGCCCTTGTAGGGATCTTCCAGACCGAGCCACGGCGCAACGATCGCGGACAGGAAGATCAGCAGCAGCACCAGCGCGCAGACCATGCTGACCTTGTCGCGCCGGATACGACGGCCGACGGTCGCCCAATAGCCGCGCGCCTTGGTCGCGGGAGCGGACTGAAGCGCCGCATCGCTGGTGACAGACAACGGAAGCTCGCTCATCGCTAGCCCCGCTTGATGCGTGGGTCGATCGCGGCTTGCGCGATGTCGACCAGCAGATTGAGGAAGACGAAGAACAGCGCCAGGATCAGGATCGTGCCCTGGAGCAGCGGCAGGTCGCGCTGGAAGATCGCCGAGTTGAGCAGAAAGCCCGAGCCCGGCCAGGAGAACACGGTCTCGATCAGGATCGAGCCGCCGAGCATGTAGCCGAGTTGAAGTCCCATCACTGCGAGCGCGGTGGGCGCGGCGTTCTTGATGACGTGACGGAACACGCCGCGCTCATGCAGGCCTTTTGCACGCAGCGCCTCGACGAAATCCTGGCTGAGAATGTCGCCGGTCAGCGCGCGCACCGTGCGGGTGACGATGCCCATCGGGATCACCGAGGTCGTGATCGCCGGCAGCACGAGGTATTGCAGATGCGCCCAGTCCCAGGCCCAGGCGGCCGAGCCGCCGGGTCCGGCGCCGACGGCGGGCAACCAGTTCAGCTGGACCGAGAAGATGATGACGAGCACCATGCCAAGCCAGTAATGCGGCACCGAAACGCCGGCGATGGCAAAGGACGTCGCCAGCTTGTCGATCCAGGTCTCGCGGAAATAGCCGGCGATCAGGCCGAGCAGGACGCCCATGGTGAAGCCGATGATGGCCGCCGCAATCGCCAGCGTGACGGTGTTGCTGACCGCGCGCATGACCTCGGCCAGCACCGGGCGCCCGGTCGCAATGGAATTGCCGAGATCGCCATGAAGCGCACGGAGCAGCCAAAGCCCGAACTGCACCGGCAGCGGGCGGTCGAAACCGTAGGCGGTACGGAGCTGCGCGGCGAGCTCCTGCGAGGCGTCGGCCGGCAGCACGGCTACCAGCGGATCGCCCGGCGTAATGTGCACGAGCAGAAAACACACCAGCGCGACGCTGATGACGATCGGGACGACGTAGACGATGCGTCTGGCGATATAGGCGAGCACTGCAGTTCTTTCTTCCTTCTCCCCTTGCGGGAGAAGGTGGCGCGAAGCGCCGGATGAGGGGTTGTTTCCGCGAGTACAGCTATTCCTAATGAGAGATGGTCACTCGCGGAGAGAGACCCCTCACCCGGCTTCGCTTTGCGAAGCCACCCTCTCCCGCAAGGGGAGAGGGTGCACTGCGTATGCGCGCGAACTACTGCATCGACACCAGCGAGAAGTCGATGAACCAGCTCTTTGGCTGCACCACGCCTGTCACCTTCGGGCTGATGGCGCGGGGGCCGACGTCGTGGGCGACGTAGAGGAACGCGGCGTCGTCGACGGAGGCCGCGTGCAGTTCGGCGAGCGCGGCGTCACGCGCCGCAGGATCGAAGGTCTGCCGCGCCTTCTTCACGAACTCGTCGAACTTGGGGTTGTTGATGAAACCCCAATTGTTCGAGACCGGCGGGGCCATGCCCGATTGCAGGAAGCGCACCAGCGCGAAGAACGGATCCATCGCCGCGTAGGTGACGTTGGTCGCGTTCGAGCCGTTGGCGCTGGGATCCTTGGCACCGCGGCGCCAATTGGTGAACAGCGTATTCCACTCGATGACGTCGAGCTGCACGTCGAAATAGCATTCGGCGAGTGCCTGCTGGAGATATTCGTTCATCGGCAGCGGCTGCATCTGGCCCGAGCCGGAGGCCGAGGTCTGGGTCTTCACCGTCAGCTTCTTGTTCGGTCCGAATCCGGCTTCCTGCATCAGCTTCTGCGCAGCGGCCTTGTCGTACTTGATCTCGAAGGTCGGTTTTCCACGCCAGGGGTGGCCGGGTTCGAACGTGCCGGTCGCCGGCACCATCAGCCCCGCGAGCAGACCGTCCTTGAGGCCTTCGCGATCGACGCAAAGGTTTGCGGCCTTGCGGACGCGGATGTCGTTCCAGGGCGAGCCCTCGACGCGCGAGAACTGCCACGGCCAGACATGCGGCTGCTCGTTGGCGTAGAGCTTGAAGCCACGCTGCTTCAATTCGGGCAACGCGTCCGGCGCCGGGGCTTCGACCCAATCAACCTGCCCGGAAAGCAGCGCTGCGGTGCGCGCATTTGCTTCCGGCATCGGCAAGAGCACCATCTTGTCGACCTTGGGCACGCGGTCCTTGTTCCAGTAGCTCGCATTCTTGACCAGTTCGAGCCGTTCGCGCGGGGTGAAGCCCGCCATCTTCCACGGGCCGGTGCCCGAAGCATCCTTGGCGAACGCGGTCCAGGCAGCC
>NZ_JBVVPR010000056.1:0-41359 GCF_055811835.1 Bradyrhizobium sp. WSM4874 | reverse complement strand
CTCCGACACCCCAAGGCGCGGCCGTGCCGTGCAGATGGCGTGGAAGATCTTCCATTTGTGCACGATCTTTTCGGGAGGACGTTCGGTTGCGACCATCTGGCTTGCCACATGGGCAAGCGTCAGCGATCGCCGCCCAAAGGGCGTCGTTGGAGAGTGTGACTGCATGTCTTTGCCTCAGTTGGGCAAAGAAAATCCGCTCGCCGAAACGACGATAAAATCGCGTAGAAACTCTTGACTGCGATTCGCGAAAGTGATTCTCTGTCAGTCGCCAAACTTGAAGAGAAGGGCTTCCGGAACTCCGTTTCGGGGGCCTTTTTCTTTTGCCTCGTCTGCTCCTGGTTCGTGTTTACGGGACGAGGCCGTCAGGCCTCGTTACTTTCCTGACCACTGCTCGTTTTGGAAAAGGCGTCGAACAGCGCCGGAAGTTGGTCGACAAGAAACGCTGCGAATGTCGCCGAGACGTTTTTGTCGAGAGTAAGCTTCAACTCACGCTCGGCGTGACGCACGTGCGCAATCTTGTTGCCGGATGCGGAAAAGATTGGCTTCTCTTCCGACCCTTTCGAGGGCTCCCCGCGAGATGGACGGGTTGCCGCGGAGAATGCTGCAAGAAATCGTGCGTCGGTTTCGTGCTCTGCAAATTTAGGTTCGGCGATCGCCGCCTTGACCCGTTTGAGCGCCGCGGAATCCTTGATCAATTCAGCGAATGACTGCCAACGGCCGCGGCCAACTTTCGGAGCTTTCCCGATTGCTTGAATGACCTCGGCAGGAACCGATCGAGCCACGGCAAGAAGTTTCGAGGCCTCCGCCCGATCGACCGACAACGCATCTTGCACGATTGAGCGGCTATGCCCGGCATCCTCGATATGCATCGCGAAGCTGGCGCGCTCAATGAAACTCAAATCTTCGCGCGGTGCGTTCTCGAGTCCTTGCGCCACGACAAGCGCTTCATCTGACAACGATCGCAGAATCGCTTTGACGGAAATACCTAGTTCGCGCGTGGCGCGGACGCGGCGATGACCATAGGCGCTCTGATAACGCCCTTTCGCTTCAGGATGCTCCCGAACGAGAATAGGCACCTCTTGGCCACGCTGTGCGATCGACTGTTTGAGCGCTTCGAACGAGCTATCATCCTGATCGCGAAAACGGTCGGCCAGCGGTGACGGATCGACGAGCGAAGGGTCGATTTCAAGTATCACAGCCCCAGATGCAATTTTTTCGCGAAGCTCCTCGTTCTCTTTCTCGACCTCAGAGAAAGAGTCTTTCAACGAGCGAACCGAGCCCGACGAGACCCGCGGCAAGGCAGGGGGCATGTTGTCAGCTGACAACGCACTTGATTGCGGGGCCGTGAAAAGGCTCTTGATCGTGTCAGTACGTTTGCTCATCGACCCCACACCTTCTTAAGAAGTTGCGCGATTTCGGCATTGACCGCGTCGACCGATTCTAATGCCCGGTCGTAGGCGCCCCGCCCTACGGCGCCGCGCTCCAGCTCATAAAGTGATTGCTTCGTGAGACCAGCATTGGCGATGGCGGTCGATTTCCACACAGTCGCCTGGAGTACATCCGAACCAAAGAGGGTGCGGAGGAGAGCCACGATTTGAGCTTCGGGCACGTCATTGGGATCGTGACGCGTGATGACGTACCGGATGAAATCGTGATCGAGTCTCCCGCCAGCTTCTTCGATGACGGACATGAGGTCGGACGTCATGAGGAGAAATTGGCTCATGGATGCGACATCGACCATCTGCGGATGGATGGTCACGAGCATAGCGGTCGCCGCGTTTAGCGCGCCCATGGTCAGGTAACCAAGTTGGGGTGGGCAGTCGATAACAACGACGTCGTATTCGTCTGCAACCTGGTCGATGGCACTGGCGACCCGGCGAAAGAACAGGTCGTGTCCGCGTTCTCGCCGCTCGACCATTGCTCGAGGCGTAGTGTGCTCAAACTCCATAAGCTCGAGATTGCCTGGAACGAGCCCTATCCCGTCAAAATAGGTCGGCCGGACAATCTCGCGCAGTGGCCGGCGGTGTTCGTCATATCGGATGGCCCCGTACAGGGTTTCGTTCGCCCCAATGTCAAACTCGGGTTGGTACCCGAACATTGCTGAAAGCGAAGCTTGCGGATCGAGGTCAATCGCGAGGACTCGAAAGCCGGCAAGGGCGAGGTATTGCGACAGATACAATGCCGTCGTCGTCTTGGCGGAGCCGCCTTTGAAGTTTGCGACGGTGATGATTTGGAGCTTGTCGCCTGGGCGCCGGCGCGGAAGGAATTCCATTGCTTCGCGCGGCCGCGCAGTGGCTAAATACTCGCGCAACTCATGAATCTGACCCAGAGTGTAAGACCGTCGCCCCCCGGTTCCTGTCGCTGGGGTCGGTCCAAGTCCGTCAAGAGAGAGCTGCCGAAGGTACCCATCGGACACGCCCGCAATTCGCGCAACCTCTCCAGAGGTGAACGACCGGAGCGACTTGCTCGCCGAAGGCGGGAAAAGAGTCGTCGCGAGCGAGCGAAGCTGGCCGGAAAGAATGCCCGCGTGCCGAGTGATCCGCGCAGACGCAGTCTCGCTCATGGTAGCCGAATCTTCCGCTAAGATCGCCATTTGCCTTCTCAAGACGGTTTCTGCTCGTCAGACGCCTAATCCCCGTCTTGAGAGATGGCCACGATTCTGTGATTTGAGCAAGAATTAAAGGGTTAACGAGCTATTAACGCGTGATGACGCGCCAAACGGCCGCAGGGCCTTTTTTGGTGCGCCCTGCTGTTGTCAGCTGACAACAACGGCTTCAGCGAATGGGATAAACCTCGACTATGGCGTGAGTCGGCTCGCTTTCACGAGTCCCCCAGAGCTTCATTTTGTAGCTCGCCAACCGCTGCGCTGAACGGTGCTGCCACAGCTGGAACCCGGGCAACGGGACACGCCCCGGTGCGTAGCCTCCGTTGAGTGCTCTGATCTCAGGCCCTGTACGGCGAAATCTAGAGAATCGCGCCGCCACGTAGCGTCGGCTCCCGCCTGCCATTCGCCCGACGCCTGGCGCCGCAGTCCCGCGAGAAGCACCCTCCCCGCCTCGTTCACGACAATGGCCTCAGACGCCTGAGGTGGATGGCGAGACAGCGTAAAGCGACGATGTCATCTCGCTTGGATGGGTGCCGCGCCGCACCTTCCCGGTGTCGATCGGGGGCTGGCGCGTCACTTCGCTGCGCCGCAGCTCGCCCAAAAAGCAGAAGAGTCGCACTGTCGCAGGGGGGCCACCGGCCGGCCGGGACGAACAGGTCGCAACCGACCAGACACATCCCAGGTCATCGACGCTGGCTCCTCTCTTGCACTGCCGTGTGGCCACACCGACGGATCGCCAGCCGCGACATCGACCCCAGGGCGCGGCGCTGCAACGGACCTCCTGCCCTTCCAACCGATGCTGGAGTGCCGCAGCTCATCAATCATCGCTCGATCGGGGCGCGTGCGGTCCGGCGAAGTAACGGCAACGGGCCGTCACCTCGGCCGGCCAGATCAATCTCGAGCCGGGAAGCTCGACGCCGGCCTTCAGATCCATTCGCGGCAAAGCTCGCCGAGTCGCCCGGGGTTCCAGAGATGGACGATTCCTCGAAAGCCCGCATCGTATCGCCACGCTGGGACCTCCTGTTGGACTCGTTTCGACCGGCGCAACAATAGACCGGCGTGTGGGCCCAAGCAGGCGAAGGCATTCAGGCCTTTAGGCGGGTTCAGGCCGAGCTCGCGGTTGAATGCCCGGTCTAATGGAGGTTGATCGGAAGGCGTCCGGCGTGGGGGGTGCTCCTTTGGCGAGCGGCAAGGCCGCCGAACGAATACGGTCTCCCGATGGGATATCGAGCTGGGGTGGCTCTCGAACGAAGCCGATCCGCCCGATGGACGCCGCTGGATCATGGCAGACAGTAGCGACCCCCGGGCGATTGTTGTCAGCTGACAACAGGGCCCTGCCAAGGATGGGATGTTGTCAGCTGACAACAATTTGTGCCCTGCGGTCATCCGTCGCTTCAATTCGCCAAGGCGCGTCGCACTAGTCGAGTCGCGATCGGTATCCCATCGGTAGTCGACGTCGATCCGCGCCGCGCAGAATTCAAAGCGAGGAAGGAGCGGCGAGGGTGGGATGGTCGTTATTGTCCCGACGGCCAGATGATCTGCGAGGATAGCCCTGAGGGAAGTAGCATCCGGGAGACGGAGAGGGCAGGCGTTCATAGACAACTAACCATAAAAGTTGCCCTCACGAAGGCCGCACGTCTTAGGGGCGCAAACGACGAGGCCGGCCCTTCCCATTGGTGTATCCTTGACGATATATAGGTATACACGATGCGGTCTAGAGGAGCGCGCCATGGCCTTCCACATCAAGAACCCGGAGACCGACGCGCTCGCTCGCAAGGTGGCCTCGCTAAAAAAACTCGGCCTCACCGAAGCAGTGCATGTGGCGCTCGCCCACGAGCTCGAGCGCGAGCAGGGCAAGCCGTCTTTGGTCGACCTTGGCGTCCAGTTCTGCCGGGATCTACGCGCGAAAGGCGACGCCGCCAAGGGACAGCCCGCCGACAAGGCGTTCCGCGACAGCTTGTATGAGGACACCTAATGTTCATTGACGCTTCGGCTTTGACTGCGCTCCTGACCGACGAGGAGGAGGCACGCGAGCTTTTGGCTCGCCTGCAGCAGACCGGAACGCGTCTGACGTCACCGTTGGCGGTATGGGAGGCGGCGGTCGCGGTCGCGCGCGTGCTGGATCTTTCGGTCAGCGCCGCCGCCGAAGCGGTCGATGAGTATTTGGCGCTGATGGAGATCGCCGTAGTCGCAGTGCCGTCTGAAACGGCAAGGCTCGCGCTCGACGCCTTCAACCGATTCGGCAAGGGCCGGCATCCGGCGAGCCTCAATTTCGGGGACTGTTTTGCCTACGCTTGCGCCCGCCATCTGGGGCAGCCCTTGATGTTCAAGGGCGGTGACTTTCCGCAAACCGATATCGAAGCCGCCTAGGCGACCCGGCTGGGGCGGCCGCGGCGCGCGGAAAGGAGGGGGCTTGTCCGGACCAGGGCAGGGGAGTTTACCGGGCTGCGGCTCTCGGATCGCTGATGCGCTTTAACGGTCTGCTTAATCGATAAGCAGTGGTTATTGACAGCGAGCGCCCACGGGGAACCAGCCTGTCGCTATGACCGAAGTTATTCCCGTGATAGGTTCCGTTTGAACGATTCCTGTTAAGGTTATCAAGACCTTGCAAAACGGTTACTCAATCTCCGATCCACTGCCTTGGGCTCAGCTAGCCGGCCCGCTCGCCATCGCCGAGGACGCGCTTGCCCGGCTCGACGAACGCTTGGCCAAGAGCCCGATCCGCGACGGCTGGATTGCGCGGACACATTATACTGACGCCTGCGCCAGCCTGTGGCTGGAAGGCGAGCTGGTCCATCTCGAAGATCTGGTTCTCCACGACGCCGGCATGGACATCCGTGCCCCGACCCACGAACTCACCCGCGCTCACGCCGTGCTGCGCGCCCGGCGCCGCATCGCCGACGCGAAGCCGGATTGGGCACCATCGCCGGCGGGGCTCGACAGCCTGCGCGGCCGTAGCGGGCAGGGCGAGTGGGAGGCGGGGAGGGGCACCCGGAAGGAAGCGGAGCGAGGCTTCGTCGGCAGCGATGATAGCGGAGACGCTGATCTCGACACGCCGCTTGGCGGCATCGTGTCCGACCCGCACCTGGCCGCCGCCTGCGCCGCGGTGGACGCCGCGAATGCCAAGGCGGAGCGGACACTCGCCGGCGGGAGCCGCACCCAGTCCGAGCGGGACCCGCTGGTCTACGACCCCGACTGGGACGAGGACGCGCGCCTCGACGAATGGCGCGCCGTGGTCGAGCAGGCCCGCACACTGCCGCCGACGCTCGCGGCCGCGCTTGCGACCGACGCCTGGGACGCCATCGCCCCGCTGCAGCACACGCCTTGGCTCGGCCGGTTGCTGGCAGCCAGCGTGTTGCGCGCGCGGGCCAAGACCCGCTGGCATCTGCCCTGCCTGCATGACGGGCTGAAGGCCATCCCCCGCGAACGCCGGCGGCCGCGCGACGCGGCGGCGCGACTCGCCGTGCAACTCGAGGCCATCACCGCTGCCGCGGCGTCCGGTCTCAAGGACCACGACCGCTGGCTTAACCAGCGAACCCTGCTCGCCCGAAAACTCGCCGGCCGTCGCGCCACGTCAAAACTGCCCGGGCTGCTCGACTATATGTTGACCCGGCCGATCGCCTCGGCCGGTATGATCGCGAAGGAGCTTAGGATCACGCCGCGCGCCGCTCAGGACCTGGTCGGCGAGCTTGACCTGCGGGAGGTGACCGGCAGGGGACGATATCGGGCCTGGGGGATTCTGTAGGCGCCCTCAGTGCGGTGCCCCGCCCCGCAGCAGATCCCGGTAGGCATGCGCGGTGATCCAGCGGGCACGGGCGAGATGGGTTTCCCACGCCCGGCGCGCCCGATCCGGCTCGCGCGCGACGTCAATATGCAGCACGGTCCGCGCGACGTATTTCCAGTCGGCGCCATCGGCTGCGGCGTCGAGCAGACGGAGATAGGTGACCAGGTGCTGCTCGTCATAGCCGGTCAGAATCGGCGCGGTCGGCGCGGCATCGGCGACATCAAGATCGGGCGCTGACTTCTGCATGGGGTGTATTCGCCGGCAAGGTTTCTTGTCAGCGGAGAGTAGGCGCCTTCGTGCACCGGTGAGTAGACCCGAATTGCGCACCACGTGGTGTCTGGCGGGTATCACCGAGCATAGCGAACCGTAGCTGACGAGTTCCCGGCCGATCTTGGGGTCTTCTTAGCTTAATGCGGGTTATCGTAGCCTGACTACGACTTTGCCTTCCAATTCAAGCTTGCGGAATTTGACAATATTCTTATTATCGTAACATGGCTACGACCCACAGAAACAAGCTAAACAGGCTCTATACCCGCTTGGCGCCGGGGGCGCCGCTGACCTCCGGTGACCTCGCCGCCCTCGGGATATCGGCTGACCTTGCCGTCCACTATGTCCGTGCCGGCTGGTTGCAACGGTTGGCACGCGGCGTCTATTGCCGGCCAAACGATCCGCCCACTTTGCACCCGAGCCTCGTCCTGCTGCAGCGGAGCTTCGAAGGATTGCATGTCGGCGGTAAGTCGGCCTTCGACTGGCACGGCATCCGCCAGTACGTCTCCCAGCGGCCCGTCCTCCATCTATACGGCTGGAAAGCCGGACGCCTTCCGGAGTGGTTCACCCAGCGCTTCCCGGCCGAGTACCACCGCAAGCGACTCTTCAAGGAAGAACCCGGCGCGCTGCTTCATGTCCGGCCCTTCGAGAGCCGCAAGGGCGGCCCGCTCGTCTCGGCGCCGGAACGCGCATTGCTGGAGGTGCTGAGCGAAGTCGGCGTCCGGCAGCCGCTGCAAGAAGCGCGCGAGCTGGTCGAAAGCACTTACAGCCTGCGTGCCGATCTGCTGCGAGACCTGCTCAAGCGCTGCACCAGCGTCAAGACCGTGCGCCTGTGCCTGCAGCTTGGCCGCGAACTCTCTCAGCCCTGGGCCAGCAAGCTCGATCCGTCTCAACTGCCCAAGGGCAGCGACAGGGCCTGGGTGTCCCGCTCCGGTGATGGGCTCCTGGTGCTGAAGCCATGAACCAGGTCTACCTCGACAGCGCGCGGTTGCTGACGCGCGTGGCGCCGCTGGTGCTCGTCGACGATACGTTCGCACTCAAGGGCGGCACTGCGATCAACCTGTTCGTGCGCGACATGCCGCGGCTCTCGGTCGATCTCGATCTGGTGTTTCCCGACCACACACTGCCGCGCGAGCAGGCGCTGCGGCGCATCAACGAGGCCATCCGTCAGTCGGCCGCGCGCCTGCAGAAGCAGAGGTTTCTGACCCATGCGCCGGCCGCGACGGAATCCGGCGAGACCAAGCTGATGGTGCGGCGAGGCGGCATTGAGGTCAAGATCGAGGTCAACTTCGTCATGCGCGGCACCGTCCATCCGGTGCACATGGCGTCGCTGACAGAGGCCGCGCGCGACACGCTGCAGGCGGATCTCGAAATCCCGGTGGCGTCGTTCGAAGATGTCTACGGCGGCAAACTGGTTGCGGCGATGGACCGCCAGCATCCCCGCGACTTGTTCGACGTCACGCAGCTGTTCGCGCACGAGGGAATCACGGCCGGCATTCGCCGCGCTTTCGTCGTCTATCTTGCGAGCCATAACCGGCCGGTGCACGAGGTCCTGTTTCCATCGCTGCGGGATCTCCGCCAGGAGTTCGAAGACAATTTCGCGGGCATGACCACCGAGCCCGTTGAACTCGACGCGCTCTTGGCAGCGCGCGAGCGAATGATGCGCGAACTGCAGCAAGGTCTGAACGGCGATGAGCGCCGCTTCCTGCTGTCGCTGGTTGCCGCAGAGCCCGAATGGTCGCTACTGGGCGTGCCGCACTTGGAGCAGCTTCCCGGCCTGCGATGGAAGCTGCAAAACTTGGAACGGCTTCGGAAGACCAACGCCCGAAAATTCGCCGAGCAATCGAATGCGCTGGCCCGGCTATTTGGATGAGCGTAGTGGGCCGTCGCCACGGGCCGCAGGTGATGCGGTGTGACTGCCGACGAGGCCCTTCCGGCCTCCCCATCAGCTATCCATGAAGGGATAGGCGGCACGATGACGCAGCGCTTGTCGACTTTACGCGCGCGTTCAAAATCATTTCTCCTTTCCGCCTACGGGTGAAGGCCCCGCCTCGCGGCGGGGCCACCTGCGCGGCGTCTCAGTCGCGACTCGGGCGAGACCAGATGAGCGAGCGGCCTTCCTCGCCTTCGACCTCGACCAGCGTCGCGTAGATCGGAGCCGGGAAGCTCGGGTCGTCCAGCTTGACCGAGTGGTACTCGCGGCCCGTGTCCTGGGACTTCTTCTTCCACATGGCGCCGAACTCGATGTTCGCGCCCGCGAAGATGCGGTAGTCCGGGGCCTTGTCTGAAGAGCGTTCGGCCGGAACGATCTTGGTCTTGACGGTGCCTAGAGCGAGGGTCTTGACGGTACCGACGAAGCCGTTGCCGTTGACGGTGAAGTTGCCGATGGTAGCCATGTTCGTGTCCTCTTTCGTTCTCGGGCCGCGACCATCGCGACCTCGATGGCTGTCGTTGACCGGAGGCGATCGGGCCGCACCCGAAGGGCCGCCACGCAGTAGAGGGCGGCCAGGGCGAGGCTTTCTTGTCTCGCGAGGAATGGGCGCGCAGCGGCCAGGGGAAGAAAGCCGAGAACGGCCGTTGCGGTCTTTTGATCGAGGCGGAGCGCAGCGACGACGGCCTTCGGTTAGACATGCCAAATCGAGGACGCATTGGGCGCGACAGGCCGAACGATGAGGATACGACTGAGCGACAGGCAAGCCACACCGCACGACGACGGGCGCATTGGTGAAAGCACTCGCGTGCGCCGCGTAAGCTTTCCGCCAGTCCAGCGGACGCAATAACCAACTCCGGACTGTCGTATTGTGATGACACCAGCCTTCTGCGGCTTCGGAAAGACGCGCGCCCAGAAACAGACGGGCATCTCGGAAGCACCAAGAACCCACCCGGCGCATCTCGCCTACGCCGTCGGGATGGGAAGCACCGCCTCTCCAGTCGCCGGCACAGGCATGGCGACGCACAAAAGAAAAGCCCGTGAGATGAGGCCTTCGTCGTTGTCTAGAAAGGTGAACGATGAGCGCAAGCGGCCGAGAGACGGATCGTTGCACCTCATGCCGCTTGGTCGATCTCGGCCGGCTTGGGTTGAAGATCGTGCAGATAGGTGACTGCCCGCTGAGCGTGGGCGGCCGCGCTAAAGATGAAGCGCCTGTCGTTGGCTAGCACCTCCAACCACGATGCAAGGTAACTCGCATGATCGGCACGCGGCTCGAGTTCGGGCACGATACCAAGGTCCGCGCTGAGGAAGCACGCGCCAAGTTCCGCAACCAGCTCTTCACGGGCGCGCTCGCTGCGATCCTTTGCGTAGCGGCTGAGATCGCGATTGACGCGATGCGCCGGCGCAGTCCAATGCACGCATTCATGCGCGAGCGTGGCGGCATAGCTCTCGGCGTCACGGAAACTTTCGAACGGCGGCATCTGGATGATGTCGAGCGATGGTGCGAAGAAAGCCTTGTCACCGCCATGCCGGATGGTCGCGCCGGTGTTGGCGAAGAAGGCGTCCACATGCGCGATGCGCTGCGCCGGCGCGATGGTCGGCGCCGGGCGCCCGTAATATTGATCCGGCAGGTCGTCGATCTGATCGACGCAAAACACGGTGTAGGCGCGCAGGAACGGAACGGCCCGTTCGACGTCGTCGCCATGCTCGTCGGTCTCGGTCTTGGTGATCTTGTTGGCGTAGACCACCATCGTTCCGGTCTCGCCCTTGCGGATATGGCCGCCGAGTTCGAGCGCCTGCTTGAACGTCATCCAGATCGCCGACGTGAAGCCGCGCGCGACGGCTTCCGACCACAGCAGCACGACGTTGATGCCCTGGTAGGGCATGCCGTTGTGACGCAGCGGGCGCGTGACGCGCCCATCCGCGTTGGCCGCATTCCATGGCTTGACCCACGGACACACACCGCGCTCAAGGTCTGCGACGATGCGATCGGTGATCCGCGCATAGATGTCGGCGCGGGGTTTGGTTTCCTTACCAGTCATGATCCTAACCTCCGTTGGAGGCCGCGCCCGTCGCGGCCCGTCACGGCGGTCCGCTGCGAAGGCCTGCGGGGTCGCGCATCCGGTGACGCTGATGGTCGGGCTGAGGGGAGAGACACCGGACCGGAACGCAGTGGAGGACGGCAAAGCCGTTGCGCTGCCGCGCCGGCCGGAGCATCGACCGAAAGCCGGTACGGGCCGCAACGTGCGCTCCATCCCGGATAATTTCTCTTTGCTCGTTTGCGCCGCCGCGCCGTGCGACATGAAAAAGGCTGGCCCGCAGGGACCGGCCGATATCCGATCGTGAAAGAGAATGGCGGGGCCGAAGCCCCGCCGGCGGCGTCACCCGAACGCCGCCATCTGAACCTCGGCCGCCTTGCGGCTGACGGTTTCGCCCGGCTGGTCGGGCTGGCGCTCGAATGGCTTCCAGCTCTCGCCGACGACGTGCTCGTAGGCTGCGGCGGCGCCTTCGGCCGCCATGCGCAGTGCGTGTGCCTGAACAGCGACCTCGGCGGCGAATTCGCGCTTGCGCTGGGCCGTGGATTCGAACCCGACAGGTCCGTCGAGGTCCTCGTCGCGCGTGTCGTTGGCGAGCTTTGCCGTCGCCTCGCGCGCTTCGGTGACGGCGCGGCTGTAGAACTGCCCAGCGCCGTGGGCTGAGCCGACATAGGAGCCGACGATTCGCTGCAGATGGATCTGCATGGCGCGTTCGTTGACGCCTTCGCCGAGCGCGTCGGCGGTCTCGCTGATGAGCCGCTGATGCAGGTCGCAGATGGCGTCGCTGTCGAGGACGGGGAGGCCGAAGCTCTCGGCGATGCGGGTGGCCTGGGCTGCGTCCGGGCAAACGAGCCGGACCATTTCGATGGTGGTGCCGCGGCGAAGCGGGACGACGCGGGCGTTGGTGCGGGGTGCGCGAGCGGTCTTGGTCATGGTGAAGTCCTTTTCTGGTTTCGCCGTCGGCTTCGGTCCGGCCCCTGCCGGCTCTCCCTTCGGGTGCGGTCGCCCAGCGCCGCCGGGATGAGGGCCGCTTCAAGGTCCGGGGACCGCCAGGCGAGCGAGGTTCGGTTGCGGACAAGCGGGGCCACGCTGCTGGGCCCTGCGCCGGACGCGGCCGGGCCTTGCCGAGATCGGCGGTCTCCGGTCGCTTGCGACTTGGCCTTGAAGCGGACCGCCGGGGGCGCAGACCGCAGCAAACCCGAGGGGAGGCGACAGGGTTGGGGCCGGGTTGACGATGCCGGAAAGTCCTCCAGCCAGACCGCCGTCGTGGCGCCATGCTCGCGACGTTCGCTCAAGCGCGCCGGGAATTCAGGCGGGGTCCCGCCATGCCGCCGCGCCATGCCGCTTCCCCGGACGACCGATCGGGCCGGAGTGGGACATTCGTCCGTGCGATGCGCGCGCTCCTGGTCGTCAGGAGCGGGTCTTGGGCGCGCGCTCAATAAGCGCCGCTTCTCGGGGTAAAGCAGACCAAGGTAGGCGAGATCAGCATTTCGCCTTCTGACCCCAAACCGACATGAACGGCCGCTTCTCGGTTTGATCTGGCGGACCTGATGAGACGCTTCGTTGAGGAGACGCGTCGTGGGCATTTGGACACTATCGCCGAAGGCGATCGTGGCCCGACGCAACCGGCAATGGCGACAATTCGCCGACCTAAATTAACAATTGGGCAAAGGCATAATGGTATGCTTGCTGCATGGGTAGGATCATCAACATTCGCGGCGGCGATTTTACGGGTCGTAAAGCTACCGTTTTATATGACTTTTTTCGCGGCAAGCATTTTGCAATCGATATCAAAGCAGCGGGTGACTGGTTCTCAAAGCGAATTTCGCTCGAAGACTTGGTCAGCGTGGAGATCCTGCTTCAGGATCAGGTCGGCAGATCCACTGGTGCTGTCGTAGGCGGTATCGTTGGCGCAGCTTTGCTTGGCGTAGCTGGGGCCGCTGCTGGAGTGCTGGCAAGCTCAGACCGGAAATCGGACGTTGTGTTTCAGGCCGAATTCAAGGATGGCCGAGTACTCTTGGCAAGCTCCGACTTCAAAACCTTCAGCATTCTGAAAACTGAAGTCTTGAGCCGGGAACTGGCCCAGAGCCGCGGGGCTGCACGGACAGCTCAAATTGCAGAGCGGCAAAGTGCTGACAAAGTGCGGATGGAGGCTGCGATGGATAGGGCGGTCAACGTCACGTCCTCGTCGGCGTCTTTCGGAAAGCGTACGTAAACTAACGTCGCTCGCGGCGAAGCATCGTCTGCCCGCGAAGTTATCTATTCCGGCTATTCGCGACCGCTGGCGGGTCGATTTCGTACGGCTTTGACATAGCGGATTTGTGTGTTCGTGCAGGGGGCTACGTGGAGAAGATCCTCAGAGGCACCAAGCTTTCCGACCTGTCGGTAGAGCAGCCCGCCAAGTTTGAGCTAGTGATCACCAATGAAGACAGCGAAGGCGCTCCGCCTCGCCGTGCCACCCTCCTTTGCGCATCCGCGTAGACGACGTGACTGAATGGATTTGCTCTCTGCGAGAAGAGCAAGTCCGTTGTTGGCCCATCTCGGACCTCCCGACCAGCGCGGGTGATGTCCGCTCCCGATACTCAAACGGAAGTAAGCAGCCGGGCTGCCGAAAGGCCGCTTGTGGCCCGGAGCCGACCTAGACCAAAAAACCTTCCCTTCGGCAGCGCTACAGAAAGCCGCAGCGGTCCCTGCGACGGACGGCACGGAGTTGCGAGAGTTGATGAGTGGGCCCGCCCGGGCCGGGTGCTGAAATGCGACGCCCGGCGCGAGGCCGGGCTGCCGCGGGGCGGGCAGGTAAGGTCGGGCTAGGCCGCGGCCGTCTCCAGCAGATGGCGGAACTGCACCGGCAGCTTGGCCGCGATCTCTGCCTCGGTGAGGTCGTCGAGGAGCTTCAGGACCGTGCCGCTCTGGCCGGCATAGACGAGTACAGTGCGGCGGCCGCGCATGGCCTGCGGCCAGCGCTCGCCAGCATAGCCGCGATAATCGTCATGCGTGCTCGACCAGATGTGGTCGAGCCGCTCGTCGCGCGTCATCGCGCGCATGGGCCGTGACTCGCGCTCGATGATCGCCGCCTTCATCCGCTCCGGCGACAGCCGATCTGAAAGATCGCAATAGCCATGGAACCAGCGCCGCTTTCCGTCGATGGCAAGCGTGAAGAAGATACTGGTGATGCTGCCCGTCATGAATTCGCGCATCGCGAACATGTCGGCGCGCATGAACAGCGGGGGCAGGATCTCGAGCATGTAGTCGTGCTCCCGCTCGTTGATCTCAAACCACTCGCCGGCGAAGAGATGCTGGCCTTCACCTTCGGCCATCGCGGGGTCACCACGATGGCGGTTGAACAAGCGGTGCATCTCATGGCGCGTCGCAACGCCTTCGAAGACTTTGCGGATGCTGGGGGAGGTGTGCATGGGCGGCTCCTCTCGGCCTGGCCGGACTGACAGCGCGAGCGATCCGCCTGATCCCTTCGTCACTTCAGTCCTTCATCACACCTCCCCCGCCGGCCGCATCGAAGGTCCGGCGGGTCAAGGGCCGCGGAACGCGGGCGAAGCTTCACCCTTGACGCGCCGGCCGGGCATGCGGCAGCGCTGCATTCCCATTTCATCTTCCCACCTTCATTGTTCGATCCCCTCTTCCTTCGCTCAACGCCAGGGCGTCAGAGACCCCACTCATTTGAAGGCCTTGGCGCGGCCCCCACGCAGCCGGCGCGTCACCCTGGCGAGCCGCATCAGTTAGACGTCAGGCGCTCAAATCCTCATTCCAGTCGCCGGCGCGCGGCCGCAAACGGGCATACCGGGCACTTGCATCTGCGGCGATGGTACTGACACGGTCGGCGTATATGTCGCCTTGCCGATTGTTGTCGGTTGCTGCCACGAGCCAAGCGTTGGCGCGCTTGGCCAAGCCGCGGATGGCGTCATCGGTCGCGGGCGACCAACCGCCGCCGGTGCTGACATAAAGGGTGTCAGGCCGCAGGACCTCGATTGCGGCGAGGCTCATCGCATCTATGGCGGCCTCGGTGATACAGATCCGCTCGGCCCCCTCCGACCCGAAGCGAAAGAGCTCCTTGCTGCCGTCCGTGGCGAAGCCCCGCCACGACGGTCCACGCTCCTCCCAACCTGTGAGCGCTCCAGCAGAATTGCTGTGCGCCGCCCACATGCTGCCTAGGGGGCCCTCTCTCAACAGGTCGCTAGCGACCGTCTGCTTCACGATGTCCGCCGGCAGTCCGCGCTCGCCGGTAAGATAGCGCCAAGCTGGCGAGCCGGGCCGCAGCGTGACACGATATCCCCACCGCTCTACAATCGACGCAAGGGCCTTGGCCCTTGCCGGGCGCTGCCACGCTGGTGCCGCAGGAACGAAGCCAACCACATCCGCAACACGGCCGCACGCCTCGACAAAACCACCAGCACCGAGGTGTTCGGCTAGCGAAAACACGTCCCCTTTCGCCGGCGACAATGGATCGAACCAGCCGCGGCCCTGGTGGATGACGATGATGATGTTGGTGTCGCGGCGATACTTGATCGCCCGCCGGGTGCTTTCCTTGACGTCGACCTTCCAGCCGTCTTTCTCGAGCAGGGCTGCGCAACCAACCTTTTTACGCAGCTCTTCAATTTCTTGCTTGTCCATTTATCTGCACCGGGTCGCGCAGGCGACGTCCGGCCCTCTTCTGTTGGTCTCACTTGTTCCTAGCCTTGCGGCACGTCCCCCCGACCGGCCGCGAAGCCTGCCGGAGGCAAGGGCGCGCGGACAAGCTGTCGAATTTGTCAGCTAGGTGGGCGCGGCGAAGCTTCCCTTGCAGCCGGCAAGGCGCCAGCGGCAGCCGGTCACCCGGCTCGATGAGCCGGGCACCAGGGGTCGTATTCATGGACGATCGCATCCTGATTCCCGTGGTATTCGCTGGAGACCATCACACCGAATTCGCTCTCAGGCTGGAAAAGGATGACCGGCACCACCAGCGTGCGGGCCAGATCGAAGGCGTGGTTCAGAGCGAGGGTGAGATTGTGCGACATTGAAAGGCTCCCGTCTTGCGGCGGGGACCATCCCCGCTCGACAGGCGCCGACGTGTTCGGGGGCGGTCGCGGTCACCTCGAGAGGCGAAGCCGAAGAGGTCGCACGCTTGCGTAGCGAACCCCTTGCGGGTTGATCGTAGAAGGCCGCACCAGAACCAAGGAAGCCCGATCGAGAGCGGAGTTGGTCCTTCACCGGAAGCATGTGAGCCGAAACGCACATCGTTCGCCCGCGGATGCAGTATCGGTCTGATTGACTGCGAGAACAGCCGCCGTCTTTTGTCCGGAGCGACAGTCGATTTGCCCACCAGGCGATTACTCCGCGGATTGGGCCTCGATGTCCTCGAGACCATAGGCATCGCTTGCATTTAGGGGGTTGAGGTCCGACGCGAATACGCGGGAGCTTCCGATGACTCAGCAGCTGCCTTGTTCGGGGACTCGGGCCGTTTCGCGTCAGGGATGGCAGCCCGTAAGGGGGAAGACCCGCTCGCGGGGGGTCAGCGCAGCCTCCAGGCCGGCCCGCAGGGCGACGCCCACTTTGTTTGCAGTCAGAGGCGCACAACACCCTGTAGTTTCGGAGACCGCTCGTTGAGCACCCTCAATGGCTTTCATCACCGGTATTAACATTCTGAATCGATAGGCCTGATCGATTCGATAACTTAATTGGACGACGTTTTCGACAGGTGCGATTCTTGCGCATGTCCGAACTCACGGTGCCATACCTCGTGCTCCAACGTTGCGATCCGGCCCGCAATATGGCCAGGTTCTATGTCCTCACGATTGAACCGACTCTGTTCGGTGATACGGCGTTGGTGCGCGAATGGGGACGTCTGGGCCACCGTGGCCGCCGGCGGATCGATCTGTTTGCCGGGAGGGTCCAGGCCGTCGAAGCGCTCGAGGCTTGGCTCGTCCGCAAATCACGCCGTGGGTATGTACCAAAGAATCCCGCGCCCTGAGTGCGACCGCCCAGTACTACTACCCCAATTGAACCGTCGATCTTCGCAACTCCTTGCAAACCGGACAGCTGTTTTGCGCATTACGGGAGCAATCCCTGCCGAAGCGCGAGAGCCACAGCGTGCGGGAGGGTTAATGCAGCAAGATTCCGCCGGGCATTATCCAAATGAAATTTTACACCGCGCGAGCCGACACCGAGGAGCTGAGCAATATCCTGCATCGTCTTGCCCTCGGAGATCCAACCCAAACATTGCCTTTCGCGCTGGGTCAAGGTGCAGACCTGCTGGGCGTACCGAGGCGTCCATCCAATTCCGGCAGCGCTCACATGGGCATGGTAAGTGAGCCCCACCGTTTGCAACATATCTTGCGAGCTCTCGACGAAGCGATCGAGTCCAAGGCTGCGCTCATCCACCGCCAGCGTGAACGCCGCAAACCGGTTTTGGCTTGAGGGAATGCGAATGGTCAGGCCGGTCCTGATCTTGAAGCTGAGCGCATCATCGAACAGGCGGCGCTCTTTCGCCGACTTTGCGCTTCGCGCCTCACGACCATCCCACAGGAACACACGGCTCGTGTTTCGCGGCTCCTGAAGAACGGGATCGATGTTGTGATAGCCTTCGCGAAAATAGTGGCTGGTCCAGCTCTTCGGATAGGATGAGATCAGAATGGGGCCATTAGCGCGCTGACTAAAATAGGCAAACCACCGGAATCCCAGGGCATGCGCAGCTCGTTCCGCAACACGCCGAAAATCATCTTCCGTATGGGCTGCGTGCAGACAATCGACAAATTCATCGCATGCTCTTTTGACATCTTTCATTGCGCCACTTCAGTCGTTTCTTAGTTCCCTCAACGCGAAACTTATGACGATTCGCGCTCCACGTGCAGACGCTGTATTGTGACGTTGCGGCAGCTTTGCGGCACGAACAACTCGATATCGTCCTGTCAGAACTACAGGAGCAGCGCGAACATACGACGGGGGAGAAACAACTTCTGACTGCGCCACCCAAGGCAACTATTTTTCTCCATTTGTAGAGGTTAGGGAATTCCATTCCCTGCGCCGTCAGATCCGCGCGTCACGAACTTATAGGGTTTCCAAATTGCGTGCGGATAACCGCGCCTTGCGAATGCGCTTCGCGACCAACAGAACCAAGGCCCTGTCAGAACTGACAGCGCAACGCCGTGACTGCGACTGCTTTCTTGATCTCGAAGCTGTGATTCGTAAGTTTGAGGTTAAGAATGAAGGCCATTGTTCGCACGCGTGCGGCGCTGCTGCAGGATTCTGAACTGGCAATGGGAATGCACCGCCTGCGAGGGCGTGTGTTCAAGGAACGGCTCGACTGGGACGTCTCAGTCTGCAACGGATTGGAGATCGATCAGTACGACACCTTCAAGCCAACTTATCTCCTGGCACTCGAGCAGAACGAGGTTGTGGGCTGTGTTCGCCTCCTGCCCACCACCGGACGCAACATGCTCGCCGATACGTTCCCGGTGTTGCTCGATGGTAACGCGGCGCCGAGGTCGGCCAGAATGTGGGAGAGCTCGCGCTTCTGCGTTGACACCAAAAGTGCGGCGGCAACAGCAGAGAATGGTCTGCGCAAAGCGACGTTCCTGCTGTTTGCAGCCATGATCGAATGGGGGCAGCAGCACAATCTTCAGGCCATCGCAACGGTTACTGACGTGCGCGTGGAACGCATCCTGCGCCGGGCCGGATGGCATCTCGATCGCCTCGGCACGCCTCGTCAAATCGGGACGACAAATGCCGTCGCTGGATTGTTGCCGATCACCGAAGAGGCCCTCGGCGCGATCCGAGCGGCCGGGCAGATTTCAGGGTGTGCAATTGACGCACCGTCGAGCCTAACGGCCGCAGCCTAGCATCGAACGTCTCAACTCCCGACAAGAAGGCTCTCAACCATGGATCCAGCTGCATTCGCAGCTCTGGCCGAGCGATGTGCCCCGACGGCAATGGTCCGGCCGCTGACGGCAATCGTGCGGCAGGCGAGCTCGTTCGAACCGCTGCTCATCACGATTCAGGGGCGCAAACCGATTCCGATTCAGGCCACTGATCGGGACGAAGCCATCCAGCTCGCGACCGAGGCCATCGCCTCCGGTCAGAAGGTCCGAACGGGGCTCGCTCAACTTGATGCTGAGGAAACAAGGAAGGCCGGACTGACGGCTAGTACCACCTTCGATGCGTGCCAGCACATTGCCGGCCTTGGCAGATTGTTCGACACACGACTGCAAGCGGCGAGCCTAAAACGCGCAGACCGCGACCAGGCGATCGCCGAGGTCGTCGCGAGCTTCGCACCGAAGGCTTCCGGTGAAGTCTCGGAGCCTCGTATCGAGCCGATTGCTTCTACCGGCCGCGCTCGCCCCACCGGCGATACGACAAGCAATCCACCCGCAGCCTCTACCAGCGAGCGCCGGCCCTGGGACGTCTATCGCTCGGGCATAGGCACATCAGCCTTTGTTTACGAACGATGAGGATCGCCGCTTTTCATCTCAACTCAACCGCGGTCCGGGCTGGGGTCCGGCTGCAGTGCCAATCGGAGCCGTGCCATGACTTCTCCTCTTAAAAACTCCGCTGCCCTCCTTTGCATGGGCGCCGTTCTCAGCATCGCGTTGGTCGAGCCCGCGTTTGCGCAGACCGCGAACATCGAAGGCGTGCTGCAGAACATCGTCAACATGCTGACCGGCAACGTCGCCCGCCTGCTAGCGACGCTGGCCGTCATCATCGTCGGCATCGCCTGGATGTTCGGTTACCTCGATCTGCGCAAGGCCGCCTATGTCGTGCTCGGTGTGGCCATCACGTTCGGCGCCTCCGAGGTGGTTTCGACCTTGACTGGGGGTCATTGATGACCGAGGCCGCGCGTCTCACGGAGGACACCTTGTTTTTGGCCTGCACGCGTCCGGCCATGGTCGCCGGCGTCACGATGGAGGCTGTGGCGCTCAACGTGATGTTTTCCTGCATCCTGTTTCTAGTAGCTGGCAGCATTCTCTACGGCTTGGTCGCGGTTCCGATCCATGGCCTTTGCCGCATCATCTGCCGGCACGACCCCAACATGTTCCGGATTCTGCTTGCCTGGATCGAGACGCGAGGGCGCACGCGCAACGCGTCATTTTGGGGCGGATCGTCCTGCACGCCGCTCAAGCTCGTTCGGCGATATCGAACAAGAGACCTTGGCTATGCGTAACGCAGCGCTGAAGACCCGGGAGATCGGTCCCGATGTCTACCTGCCATTCGGCCGGCACATCACCGATACGGTGATCAGTCTCACGACCCGAGCGCTGCTCACAGTGATCAGGCTTGATGGCACTTCGTTCGAAACCGCCGAGACGGCGGATCTGAACGACCTTCACGCCAAGCTGAACCTCACCTTACGCAACGTTGCGGATCCACGGCTGGCGCTATGGACCCATCTGGTGCGCCGTCGAACGTCAGACTACCCCGCCGGTACGTTCCGCTCGACATTTGCAGCCGCGCTCGACGCGCAATATCGCAACCGGCTCCGCAACGAGGCGCTCTTTCGCAATGATCTCTATCTGACGCTGGTCTGGCATCCCGGTCGTGCCGCCACGGACGTGGCCGCAGCGTTCTTCAAGCAGCTTGGCCGACGCGCTGCGCAATCCGCCGAGGCCGACAGCGATGCTTTGAAGCGGCTCGAGGATGCCAGGCGCGACATGGTCGCAGCCCTGGAGCGTTACGGTGCCCATACTCTTGGATTGGTCGAGCGCAACGGGATCGTGTTTTCAGAACCGATGGAACTGCTCCACGCCATCACAAGCGGGGAGTGGATGCCGGTCCCCTTGCCGCAAGGACCGATCGGCCCCGCGCTCTATTCGAACCGCGTCATTTTCGGCCGCGAAGCCATCGAAATCCGGGGTGCCGGCGGATCGCGCTTCGCAGGCATGTTCGGGATCAAGGAATATCCAGCGTCCACGAGACCTGGCCAGTTGAACGCGCTGCTTTCCGCGCCCTTCGAGATCACCCTCACGCAATCCTTTGCGTTCTTATCCAAAGCCGACGCCAAGACCGTTCTGACCCGCAAGCAGAACCAGCTGGTGTCGGCTCAGGATCCGGCGGCCTCGCAAATCGACGAACTCGCTCACGCGCTCGACGATCTCGAATCCAATAGATTCGCGCTCGGCGATCATCACCTCTCGCTGCTGATTTACGCGGAGACGCCTTCCCAGCTACAGGAACATATGAGCGTGGCGCGGCGAGCACTGGCCGATGCCGGTAGCGTGGTCGCGCGCGAAGATCTTGGACTTGAAGCGGCTTATTGGGCCCAGCTCCCCGGGCTGTTCAAATATCGGGCACGAACTGGGGCGATCAGCTCCCGCAATTTCGCGGCGTTCTCCCCGTTTCACACCTATCCGACCGGGAAGGCTGCCGGCAACCATTGGGGTCCGGCTGTTGCGATGCTCAAGACCGCGTCGGGCTCGCCGTTCTACTTCTCGTTCCATCACGGCGATCTCGGCAACACCTTCATCTGCGGTCCGTCCGGATCCGGCAAGACCGTCGTACAGAATTTCCTGCTGTCGCAGGCCGAGCGGCTTGGCGCCACTTACGTGTTCTTCGACAAGGACCGCGGCGCCGAGATTTTCGTCCGCGCCGCCGGCGGCACCTATCTGACGCTCCACAACGGCGTTGCAACCGGCTGCGCGCCGCTCAAGGCGCTGGAGCTGACGCCGGCCAACCTGTCCTTTCTCGGCGCACTTATCCGGAAACTCGTCACGCCGGAAAACCGGCCGCTGACGGTGACCGAGGAGGAACGGATCGATTCCGGGTTAAGAGCTCTTGGCCAACTGCGGCAAGCGGAACGCTCGTTTGGGGCGCTGCGGGCCTTTCTCGGCCAGCAAGATCGGGAAGGGATCGGCGCACGGTTGGAGCGATGGTGCCGGGGTGCTCCCTACGGCTGGGTCCTGGATGGCGAACAAGATGCCATCGGGTTGGAGGCCCGGTTCATCGGCTTCGACATGACCGATCTGTTGGATCATGCGACCGTTCGCACACCGCTGATGATGTATCTGTTCCATCGGGTCGAGCGGCTGATCGACGGCCGGCGCCTGATCATCGACATCGACGAGTTCTGGAAGGCGCTCGGCGACGAGGCCTTTCGGGATCTCGCCAACAACAAACTGAAAACCATCCGCAAGCAGAACGGCGTGATGGTGTTCGGCACGCAGTCGCCACGCGATGCGTTGGCCTCGCCGATCGCACACACCATCGTCGAGCAATGCCCGACGCAAATCTTCCTGCCGAACGCGCGGGGAACGCGATCGGACTATATCGACGGGTTCCATCTGACCAACACTGAATTCCGCCTGATCAAGGAGGAGCTCGCGCCCGAGAGCCGGCGGTTTCTCGTCAAGCAGGGCCACAACTCGGTCGTGGCGGAACTTGATCTCGGCGGTTTCGACGACGCCCTTGCCGTGCTGTCAGGGCGGACGGAAACGGTCGAACTGCTCGATCGCATTCGCAGCGAGCACGGCGACGATCCGGCCCAGTGGCTGCCGGTATTTCACGCGGAGCGGAGGAAAGCCCGATGATGGTTCAGCGCATGTCGGTGATGTTTGCCTCCGCGTCAGTCGCGGCCCTTCTGATGGCGTCTCCGGCAGCAGCCGAGATCGTGTTCGACCCTAACGTCTTTGCGCGGCAGTTTGAGCAACTGACGGAGCTGAAGAAGCAGGTCGATACCCTGACGTCGCAGCTCAAGGTGGCGCAGGACCAATTGAACCAGGCCAAGCAGCTCTATGACAGCTTCAACAAGCGGACCAACGCCAACGACATCGGGTCGCTCTTGAACACACCGCAGTTCCGGAAAACGCTGCCGCAACAATTCTCAGAGATCGAACGTCTCGTCGCGGGGCAGGGTGGCGGCAACTTTGCCGACGCGATTGATCACTATCTGTCGCAGAACCGCGCATATGCCGGCAACAGCGGCAATTCGTATTACCAGAGCGAGCTCGACCGGATCGCGCGGCAGACCGGCGCCAAGCACTCCATGGGGCAGGCGGTGTACGACACTGCCTCGCAGCGTATCGACGCACTCGAAGAGCTCAGAACCCGCATCAGCAGTGCGACAGACGTCAAGGAGACCCTTGATTTGTCAGCCCGGCTGCAGGCCGAACAGGCGCTGCTCCAGAACGATGTGCTCCGGATGCAAGGCCTCGCGATGATCCAGCAGGCCCGCACGGACATGGATGGGCAGCGGGAGCGCGAGAAACAACGACAACTGATTGATGAAATGAAAGCAGCGTTGCAATGAGACTGAGAGCATCCCTTCTGCTGATCGCTGTTGCCGCCGCTCTTACGGGTTGTAATGAATCCGATACGACCCGGCAGACGAAGACCGTCAGCTGGTTTTTCGAGCATCGGGACGAGCTTCAAGCAACGCTCAAGGCGTGCCGTGATAACCCAGGCGAACGTGGGAACACGCCCGACTGCATCAACGCGAATGAAGCGCGTAACAAGGTCACCATCCAAGAGATGAAAGACGCCCTGAAGTAAGGACCGCCGCGATGGCCATAAACGTCTTTGACAGTTTCCTGAAGGAATTCGAGCAACCGATTACGGCATTCGTGTCCACCTCGGTGTCGAATCTCGCCTCGTACATCGACGGTCCGCTTCGCACTGCCGTCACGCTCTACGTCATTCTCTACGGCTTTGCGGTGATGCGCGGCGCGATCTCTGAGCCAATCATGGAATTTGCCTGGCGGGCGATGCGGATCGTGGTCGTGGTGCTGCTGGCAACGAATTCCAGTGCCTTTCAGCAATACGTCACGAGTCTGTTCTTCGACTCGTTGCCGAAAGAGATCGGCAATGCGCTGGCGGGGGCGGGACTTAATACCAGTTCCGGAGCTCCGTTCGATCAGCTTCTTTCCAAAGGTATCGACGTTGCCAACAAGATCTACGAACAAGCCGGTCTGACCAACATCGCACCGGCGCTGGTTGCCGCCATTCTCCTGGTCTTCGTGGCGGTTGGCTCCTTCTTGCAGTTTGCCATCCTGCTCTATGCCAAGGTCGGTCTCGGCGTCGTGATCGCGCTCGGCCCTATCTTTATTGCGCTCGGGCTATTCGAGGCCACGCGGCCGTTCACAGAAGCCTGGCTTCGGCAGGTCGCGAATTTCGTCATTCTGTTGGTGCTCGTCGTCGCGTTGGTCGGGCTGATGCTAACGACCGTCAGCGGCTTCATCGACAGGTTCGCAGCCAATGCGGGCACAGCCGGCGAGATGGTGGTGGCCGCGGTCGCGATCAGCGCAGTGCTCGGTCTGTCCGGATACATCTCGCTGCAACTGCCGATCATCGCAGGCGGACTCGCCGGGGGTGGGGCATCGCTCGCAAGCCGGCTGGTCACAAGTCCCCTGATTGCCAATGCCACGGCCGCAGCCGGCGGCGCCTATGCTGGCGCACGCTGGTCGGCAAGCCGGGGTCTTGCTGCAGTCAGAGCCAGCCGGCAGGGCGGCAGTATGCGGCGGGTCCGATCGCAGGGCACTACGACAGCGTAAGCAAAGATCGCCGGCACATCAGGCGACAGGAAAGACAGGGGCATCAGAACGATGTGGCGTCGACTATTCATCATTTGCGTTATCGCATGGCAGCTTGGGGCCTGCGCGAACTGGTCAAAGGGGCCGCCGTCCTGTGACGGTCTGACGCGCCGCCCACTCAATCGTTCACTTTGGGATTGGGAGAACGGCACGCCGCTGGCGGCGCCCGAAGCGCCAATTCCGCCGTCCGGGCCAGCACCCATCATCCGCAAAGGCGACGCCAGCCCGTTCGCGCCATCCAGCCATACCGCCAATTTGAGCTCTCGGTTGGACATTGCAGCGTCTTACCGCGCCTGCGGCAAGGAGGCGTGAGATGGTCCGGCAGGATGATCTGAAGACCTATTTCGACAACGCGCGCCGGTGGGAACAGGATCTGTTGCTATCGGCCCATCGTTCGCGCCGAACGGCGTGGGTGATTGCCGCGGGTGCCTGCGTATTGGCGGCCGCCTCGGTCGGTGCGGTCGCGGCACTTGCGCCACTCAAAACGGTCGAGCCGTTCGTCATCCGGGTCGATAATGCCACCGGCATTGTTGATACGGTCTCCGCGCTCAAATCGACGCCGGCGCGCTACGATGAAGCCGTGACCAAGTATTTTCTCGGCCGCTATGTGCGTGCACGCGAGGGCTACAGCTATCCGGAGGCGGAAACCAACTTTCGAACCATTTCCTTGCTGTCCGGGGCGGGCGAGCAAGCCCGTTTCGCGGCGTGGTACCGCGGCTCGAATCCCGAAAGCCCGCAGGTCGTTCAAGGCCGTTTCGGGGTCGCCACGGTACGCATCAAGGCGATCTCGCTTCTCGCCGACAATGTCGCTTCCGTACGGTTCATGAAGGAGAGCCGCAAGGGCGAGGAAACCCGCATCACCCATTGGGTCTCGACCCTGACGTTCTCCTATGCCAGTGCGCCCATGTCCTCCGCCGACCGTCTCATCAATCCCCTCGGCTTCCTGGTTTCGGAATATCGCGCCGATCCGGAGGTGGTGCCATGAAACGTTCCGTCCTTTTGATGATCTTTGCGCTGGGATTCGCGGGACCGGTACTGGCGCTGCAGCAGCCAGCACCTGGTCAACACGACGCTCGGGTGCGCACAGTCGCTTACGATCCGGCCAACGTGGTGCGGGTCAACGGCGTCATCCGGGCTTCAACCCAGATTTTGTTTGCTGATGACGAGGAGGTCGCGCATGTCGCGATCGGCGACTCCGTCGCATGGGAGGTTGCCCCCGCAGGCTCGATCTTGTTCCTCAAGCCTCGGGAAAAGCATCCGCCGACCAATCTGCAGGTTGTGACCACCCGTCCCGACGGCCGCAAGCGCTCGTATCAGTTCGAATTGTCGATCGCCGAGACCACGCTGGCGGACAGCTATTTCGTGGTCCGGTTCGCCTATCCCAGTGACGAGATAGAACGCCGTCGCGTGGAAGCCGCCGCGCGCGGCGCCGAGCGGGAAGGCGCGCTGATCGAGCAGACCTTCGACTTGCATCATTCCTATGGGGCGCGCAACTGGCGCTTTTCGGCGCAGGGCTCGATCGATCTTGAGCCGGAGGCCGTATTCGATGACGGCAAAGAGACCACATTCCGCTTTGCGGGCAACCGCGAAATCCCGGCGATCTATCTGATCAACTCCGACGGCTCGGAAAGCCTCGTGCCTAAGGATGTCCGCGGCGAGCTCGTGGTCGTTCATGCCACGGCGCGGGAGTTTCGGCTGCGCAAGGGCGACAACGTGCTCTGCATTTTCAACGAGGCGTTCGACGCGGTCGGAATCAACCCCGGCACCAATACCACCAGCCCCTCGATTGAGCGGCGGGCGAAGAAATCACCTCCAACCCTGAAGTCACGATAGGCGGGCGCGACATGACCGAGCATGATGACGAGACGATTGCCGGCGACCGCGGCATTACCCCAGTGGGAGGAGGGAACAATGGTCGAACGGCGATGCTCAAGCGCGGCTTCGGCGCGCTGGCGCTGACCGCTTTTGCCTTTCTGATCATCTGGAGCACCTGGAAGAGCGATAAGCCAGTGAGCGATTCCGCCCGCAAGCTCATGATCCGGCCGGCGGCGGCGTTCGAGCCCGCACCGGAACCGCCGTCTGCGCCAATCATCACGGCTTCAATTGCAGCCACGCCGATCGCAGCTGCGCCAGCACCCGCCTCCGACCAGCTGCTGGAGAGCGCCCGGCGCGCCCCAGTGCTGGCGTATAATAGGCCGATTTCTTCCGGGCGTCCCGCCCGCGATAGCGTGACCGGAAGTGTCATTGCCGATCCCTATGGGATTGGACGGGGCGAGCCGCGCAACGACCTTGCCGACAAGCTGAAACCTACGCCGATCGAGGGCGTGCGCGCCGCGCGGCTTCCCAACCGCAATCTGCTGGTCACCCAGGGTACTTCAATTCCGTGCGTACTGGAAACCGCGATGTCCTCAGACGTGGCCGGCTTCGTCTCCTGCGTCGTCATACGCGACGTGATGTCGGACTCCGGCAACGTGGTCTTGATGGAAAAAGGCACGCAAGTGGTCGGCGAGTATCGCGGCAATGTGCGCCGCGGTTCAAAGCGCCTGTTCGTGCTGTGGACCCGCGCCAAGACGCCGACCGGCGTGATTGCAGCCCTGTCCTCGCCTGCCACCGATGCGCTGGGCCGCGCCGGCTTCGACGGTGACATTGACACCCACTTCTTTGAGCGGTTTGGCTCGGCGCTGCTGCTCTCGATCGTCAGCGATGCCTCGTCGATCGGCCGTCAGCAGATGCAGGACGGCTCCATCCAAATCAACAACACCGCGGGGGCCACGAATACGGCCGCCGCTATCGCTGTCGAGCAGTCGATCAACATCCCCCCGACGCTGAACAAGAACCAGGGCGAACTCGTGAACATCTTTGTTGCGCGCGACGTCGATTTCTCCTCGGTTTACCAACTTCGGCGAATTGAGACCCGGACCCAGATTCTCGACCGCACCATCCCTGGTGGCATCGTGGCCCCGGCTGTGGTGACAAAATGAGCCAGGTGATGTCGATTGAGCGCGATGGTGGCCGCCTGGTGCTGGAGCGCTATCTGGAGCCGCTGGCGCCATACCTGGCGGACAAAGCCCTGACCGAAATCGTCGTCAACCGCCCTGGCGAGATCTTCGTGGAAGGGCCCGGCGGTTGGACCCGGCATAACGCGCCGGCGTTGACGCACGCTTATCTGTCGCATCTGGCGACTGCCGCCGCCGGCCACACCCGCCAGGACATCGGTCCGGAGCATCCGGTCGTCTCGACCAGCTTGATCGGCGAGGAGCGCTGCCAGATCGTGGTCCCGCCGGCTGTGCCGGCCGGGACGATCAGCCTGACAATCCGCAAGCCATCGACCCTGACCATGACGCTAGACGCTTTCCAGCAGGCAAGACTGTTCGACGAGATCCGTGTCACGGGGAATGAGCTCCGCCCTGACGAGCATCGCTTGCTTGCCCTCAAGGAAGCCGGCGAATGGCGCGAGTTCCTCGATCTGGCCGTGCGAGCTCGCCGCAACATTCTTATTTCTGGCGCAACCGGTTCCGGTAAGACCACCCTGTCCAAGGCGCTGATCGCGGCCATCCCGGCGCAGGAGCGGCTCATCACGATTGAGGATACCGCCGAGCTTGTCATCCCCCATCAGAATTGCGTGCGGCTGCTCTATGCCAAGGACGGGCAGGGCGTCGCCAGGATTGGACCGCGCGAACTGCTCGAGTCGTGCTTGCGGATGCGGCCAGATCGGATCCTGCTGCAGGAGCTTCGGGATGGGACCGCGTTCTTCTATCTGAGGAATGTGAACTCCGGACATCCGGGGTCCATCACGACGGTCCACGCCGATAGCGCCCGGCTCGCCTTCGAGCAATTGACCTTGTTGGTGAAGGAAAGTGCGGAAGGCCGTGACCTTCATCGCGACGATATCCGCTCGCTCCTGCTGCTTCTGGTCGACGTCGTCGTCCAGATGCAGAAGCGAGATGGCCGCTACCGCATCTCGGAAATCTATTATGACCCCGTTCGCAAACGCGACCACGCCCACTAGGTTCGCGCTCGGTACTGCGCTTGCGGTCGGCGCCATCGGGCTGTTTCTGTTGGTCGCCTCAAATGTTCTGCTGCTCGGGCTCAGGCATCACGATGGAGGCATCCACTGGTCCGAGATCGCCACGGGCTGGCCCCGATACGGCACTGACCCACGCTTTGACCGCTGGCTGACACTCTCAACCCTGGCCGGGGTGATCGTCGTCTTTGGCCTGCTCGGCGCTATCCTCCGGCAGCGACCTCTGCCGCTTCATGGCAGCGCCCGTTTCGCCTCGGAGCGCGAGATCAAGGCCGCCGGCCTGCGGTCCAAGGAAGGCGTGCTGCTCGGCCGCAAGGGCGGCAAACTGCTCTGCTTTGGCGGATCGGAACACGTCCTGGTCTACGCCCCTACCCGCGCAGGGAAGGGGGTTGGCTATGTCGTTCCTAACCTGCTCAATTGGCCGGATTCAGTTGTTGTGCTGGATGTGAAGAAGGAGAACTGGGATCGCTCGGCGGGATTTCGTGCAGCGCATGGGCAAGAGGTCCATCTGTTCGACCCGCTCGAGGAAAACGGTCGCACGGCGCGTTATAATCCGCTGGGCTATGTCCGCAGCGATCCCGCCGATCTCTATGACGATCTCCAGCGCATCGCGATGATGCTGTTTCCGGCCGAAAGCCGTGGCGACCCATTCTGGTTCGAGGCGGCACGTTCGGCCTTTGTGGCGATCGGAGGCTATGTCGCGGAAACGCCTGGCTTGCCCCTAACGATCGGCGAAATCCTGCACCAGCTGTCCGCAGCGAGCGACCTCAAGGCCCATTTTGAGAAACTCATTGCCGCTCGCAAAGCCGGCCCTTCGCCACTATCGCGACACTGCGTCAGCGCCTTGAACGACTTCCTCGCGGCTTCCGAAAACACCATGAACTCGGTGCGCAAGACCGTTACCGCAAGGCTCGGCCTCTGGCTCAACCCGCGCATCGACGCGGCGACATCGACCAACGATTTTGATTTGCGGCAGCTGCGGCAACGGCCGATGTCGATCTATCTCGGGGTCACGCCAGACAATCTCGACCGCATGGCACCGCTTCTCAATCTGTTTTTCCAGCAGGTGGTCGATCTCAATACGCGCGAACTGCCGGAGCAGAACTCTAAACTCAATCGCAAGGTGCTGCTCTTGCTCGATGAGTTTCCGGCGCTGGGCAATGTCAATGTGCTTGCGAAATCGGTCGCGTTCATCGCCGGATACGGCATCCGGCTCCTCACGGTGGTTCAAAGTCCGGCTCAGCTTCGCGCAATTTACGGCATCGACGCAGCCCGCAACTTCATGACCAACCATGCCGTCGAGGTCGTCTTTGCCCCGAAGGAGCAGGACGTGGCCAATGAGCTGTCGGAGCGCATTGGCTACGACACGGTAAAGGCGCGCAGCCGCAGCGGGCCAAAAGGGCTTGCGACGCGCTCGACCAGCGAGACGATCTCCGAGCATCGTCGTGCCCTGATGTTGCCGCAGGAATTGAAACTCTTGCCTAGGTCCAAGGCCTTCATCTTAGCCTCGGGGCTGCCGCCCGTTATCGCCGACAAGATCGTGTATTACGAAGACAAGGCCTTCCTGCGGCGTCTGCTCCCGGCGCCTGTTCCGGAGATGCCCAAAGGCCGCTCGAATGCGCTGATGGAGGCAGAGATCAAAGAGCTTCGGTCCGAGATCGCTGAACTCCGCACGGTGTTTCGGTCGCGACCGATGACCGACGAGGAGGTGGCCGACCCCTCCACCATTCCTGCCGGTGTCAGTTTCGACTTCGGGGACGTGGATGTCGAGCTTGAAGGCCTCTCCGAAGACGACCTGAAAGCCTGGACCCTGAACTACATCGACGCTCAGGTCATTCCGCCGACGCGGCGGACCGGCCGCAAGCAGAAGGGTGAGCAGCATGAACGACAGGCATGACGCTCGCGAGGAATTCAGCCTGGAGCGGCAACGTCGCGCGGGGCGCGCTTCCGCCCGAGAAAAGGGGGAAGACGATTCCATAGCAACAGACCTCAACAAGCCTTCATCCGCGGAACTCACCGATAGGGCGTTTCCAGACCGTATCCATCGGAAATATTACGTGGTCGCCAGTGAATCCGGAAAGGATGGATCTGACCGCGAGGCGCGGCTCTATGCCGATGAGCGGAAAGAGTACCTCGCGTTCAAGGCCACTGACGATCGCCTGGTCACCCGTATGGCTGCTGCCGAAGTGATCCGGGACATGGTCAGCGTCGCACAACATCGCCAGTGGGACGCCCTTCACGTCCGTGGTTCCGTCGAGTTCCGACGCGAGGCCTGGCTCGAGGCACGCGCGCGCTTCATGGATGTGAAGGGGTATCAGCCAACTGAGCTTGACAGCCAGGCGCTCGCTGATCGACGAGCGGCATGGGAACGAGCCCAGGCCCGGACCAACGAGGTAGACGCTCGCTCGGCTCCGGACAAGCCGCTGCGGGCGGATAGGCTCGACTACGACAAGGGTGTTTCCGGACGTCTGATGGAGGTCGGTTATGGCGCCTACCGCAACCGCCCCGACGCGGAGCCATCAACCTATGTAGCCATCGAACTTGACGATGGCCGGCGCCATCAGGTGTGGGGCGTCGGCCTTGAGAACGACGTCGCAAATAGTGGCGGCAGGCCTGGCGACCGCATCTCTCTGCGCAGGGAAGGCGTCGAGCCCGTCATCAGGGCGATCAAGTTCATAGACGCCGCTACAGGAGTCGCTAGCACTGAAAGGCGTCAGATGTGGCGCAACAGGTGGAGTGTGACGGTCGAGGCACGCCGTGCAGAGCGACCGGCGGTCGCGCATGATTCTGACCTGCTCGCGGCCCAATCCCAAATTGTCGTCATTAATAAGCTTGTCGAACGCGCTCTGCCGAACGATGAGAATGCTCGCCAAAGCATTATGGCCTTCGCCAAGGAGCGGATCGCGCACCATCTCGAAAATGGTCGTTCGTTTACTCGCGCGACGGTTCTAGACCCAGTTCAGGACCGTCACCGACCGGGAACCCAGAAAGGCGCGGCGCGTGAAGGGCGGCTAAGAATGAAGGAGCAAGAACGTTGACTTTTCGGTCCCAGATGCAACGCTACCGCGCGTAGGTTGGTCGTCCCGCCGCGTTACGGTGCCGCTCTGCGACAAGGCCTGCTCTTACCGCAACCGGTGAACTCGATTTCTCCGATGATGGATTGCAGCGAGAGTTCAAGTTCATCAATAAGTTAGAAGGCGGCGTGTGCACGACGTGTGCACCGGGAGATCAAGAAAACTACATTGACGGCAAGCGTGGGCGATCACTTCTTGAGGCAATGTGACTTCTGCAGAAGCTCAGGCGCTTCGAGCGTCTGGCGCTTCCGATTTTCACACCGGGTGAATCCACCAGCGAAGTTTCTCAGAGCAGCTGACTCTTAATCAGCGGGTCCCAGGTTCGAGTCCTGGTGCGCCCACCATATCAATGCCTTAGCGATCAAAACCGGTTGAGAAGCTGACGTTTCAAACGGTTGTTGCAAACACCGACCCGCCAGCACGCTAGGATGCTGTGGACAACATCCCGTAGTTTGCGTCTCAAGTTCGGATGTCGATCATCTGCACGACCGCTGACGTGCCGCATGACCTTGTGCTCGCTAGAACCGTTCGCGACGACAGGCTACAGCCACGCACAAACAGTGTTGACCGGATCGCAAACGACCCCGCGACGACCGGAGAGTGCAGCAGTTTCGCCGCGCACTGCCCTTGACTTGGCTCAAGCCCAACCCAGTCGGGATCGGCAACGTTGCTTCTTTAATCGACGCCGGAGAAGCATCCATGCGAGTCCCATCCATCGCTGTAGCGCTGCTGTCTGCTGTCCTGAGCTATCCCACGTTTGCTCAGTCGTCGGCTGATCACGAGGTCCATCACCCTGGACAAAGCCAAGTGTCGCCGCCCGCGGAGGCGGAATCGCCCGCAGGCCCATCCGCGGAGCGCAAAAGCACGATGCGTGGTGGTGACATGATGGGAATGATGGGGCGCGGCATGAATGGGCAAGGCATGACGGGCGCGGATGGAATGGGGCCAGCAATCATGTTCCGCGTGATCTTCGCGCTGATGGACGCTGATGGCGACGGGACCATCTCATTGTCGGAGTTTCAGGTTGCCCACGAACGAATTTTCAAGGCAATGGACAGCAATAAGGATGGGAAGCTCACTCTGGACGAGATGCAGGCCTTTATGCGTGGGACAAAGAACTCAGCCCGGCAGCAATAGACTCGCGGCAGTCGGCATAGACGGCCCAGGCGATCAGGAGATCGAAAATGCGCCAGCCCACGCGGCCGCGATGACCAGAATAAGGCCCGGTATTAGCCGCAGTGCGAAGGAGCGCCCGCCGCTGATCCAGCCAACAACGATCTTGCTGAGGGTATTCGTCGAAAGCGCCGCTAAAATCGAAGCGACAGCGTCGGCGGAGTTGATCTTGCCTGAGGCGGCGAGGGTGGCTGCTGCCACGGCAGGCGAATGCGTGTCTGCGAGCCCGGCTACAGCCGCGCTGACAACCAGGCCAATTTCTCCAAATACCTCCCGCAGGCTGGCGGAGAGCAGGAGAACTGCGGAGAGTGTCAACGCCAGCAACAAGGCCGAACGCAGGCTGAAAGCCCGTCCGAGTTTCAGATCGCCTGCCGCCGTTTCCCGCATGCCCTTGATCGTGAAGATCGCGCCATAGATCGCCGCCGCGACAGCAGCGCAAAGTAACGGAACCAGTAGAGTTTGCAGCGTGGGCAGACTGGTTGCTGCGAGCACCGCAAAGAGCTGAACGATCGTTGCGACAGTCGAAAGCGTTGCGCCGGCGGTGGCGGCTCCGAGCAACTCCGGCGTCTTGCGTGCCCGCGCCCCCATCGCTCCGATCGTGGCTGTACTGGAGGCGAAACCGGAGGCGAAGCCCGAGATAGCGAGCCCGCCTTTTGCACCGAGCAGCCGTATTGAAACTGCCCGGCGGCACCGATCGCCATTACCAGGTTGACAATGATCCAGATCGCGCGCGGATTGAGCGCGCCAAAGGAGCCGATCGGCTGATCGGGAAGCAGGGGTAAGATGACGAGGGTGGCGGCGGCAAAGATCAGGCCGTCCTTGACTTCGTTCTCCGTGAGCACCGTACGGACGAAGTCGTGCAACGCCGCACGGGCTGCAAGCAGAATGGCAAGGATGACGGCAACGCCTGCGGCCAAGATGGGACGCTGCGCGGCCAGTCCGCCAAGCAGAACCGTCAGGATGAGTGCGGTCTACGAGGGACACAAGCTTTAGTGCCGTTTTTGCTTGACGCGCAGCAAGCACAAACAATCAGCCGCTCGCCACGACGCAAGGAGCGAATTCGAGAGTTGACGCAAGAAGGCCGTGGTAGGCGTCCACGGCCCTCTGCTTCGACAGATCAGCTCATCGTTGGCATTACAAATTCGGCGCCTGATCGGATACCGGTCGGCCACCTTGTCGTGATTGTCTTGAGCTTGGTGTAGAATCGGACTCCTTCGGGACCATGCATGTGGTGGTCGCCGAAAAGAGACGCTTTCCAGCCTCCGAACGAGTGGAACGCCATCGGCACCGGGATCGGGACGTTGATGCCAACCATTCCCACCTGAATTTGGTGCGCAAACTGACGGGCCGCGTCACCATCCCTTGTGAAGATAGCAGTGCCGTTGCCGAATTCATTGTTGTTGATCATCTCGGCTGCCTCGTCATAAGACTTGGCGCGTGCCACCGCGAGGACCGGACCGAAGATCTCTTCACGGTAGATTTTCATGTCGGTGGTCACGCGGTCAAATAGACTTCCACCGATGAAATATCCGTTTTCATAGCCCTGGCGCCGGAAGTCGCGTCCGTCGACAATCAGCTTTGCACCCTCTGCGACGCCCGCATCGATGTAACCCCGGACCTTGTCAAGGTGGGGCTTTGTCACCAATGGACCCATTTCGGCCTCGGGATCAGTGCCGGGACCGATGTTCAGAGCGCGGACCTTGGGCGCCAGCTTTTCGATCAGCCGCTCGGCCGTGGTATCCCCGATGGGAACCGCCACCGAAATCGCCATACAGCGTTCGCCAGCAGAGCCATAGGCCGCACCCATCAGCGCATCGACGGCCTGGTCCATGTCGGCGTCCGGCATGACAATCATGTGGTTCTTGGCGCCGCCAAGAGCCTGGCAGCGCTTGCCGTGGCGAGTGGCGGTCTCGTAGATGTAGCGGGCGATCGGAGTGGAGCCCACAAAGCTGACGGCGACGATGCCGGGGTCGGTCAGGATGGCGTCCACCGCCTCCTTGTCACCGTGCACGACGTTGAAGACGCCGTCCGGCAGCCCGGCCTCCTTCAACCACTGCGCCAGAATGAGCGACGCTGACGGATCCCGCTCCGAGGGCTTCAGGATAAAACTATTACCGCATGCGAGCGCCACCGGAAACATCCACAGCGGCACCATGGCTGGAAAGTTAAACGGTGTAATTCCGGCAACCACTCCAAGCGGCTGACGCAAAGAGTAACTGTCAACGCGGGTACCCACGTTTTCGGTGACTTCTCCCTTAAGGAGTTGCGGTGCCGCGGTCGCGAATTCGACGACCTCCATGCCACGCTGGATCTCGCCTTTTGCATCCGAGAGCACCTTGCCGTGCTCAGCGGTGATGGCCTCGGCGAGCTCGTCGATCCTGTCTTCCATGATCCGCAGAAAGCGGTTGAGGATGCGCGCGCGCCGCAGCGGAGGGGTGTTTGCCAAGCCGGAAAGGCTTTCCGAGCCGCCGTGACTGCGGCCTGAACGTCTTGCGCCGTAGCCAGGCCAAGCGTTGCGGATTCCTCGCCGGTGGCCGGATTGTAGACGAGCGAAGTGCGGGCGCTCCGGCTAAGTACCAACTCACCATTGATGAAGTTCGGAATAGTCGCCGCCATGGACTCTCTCCTGTATCAGAGCTTGATCAAGTCCCGTATGGAGCGCATAGAATTGCGCATCAACGGCCGAATTAGCGGCTCTGTTGTGCAGAAAGTATAGCCAATGGATTGGGAGCGGGTCCGGATATTCCTCGAGATTGCGCGGGCCGGGCAGATTCTGAAGGCCTCAAAGAACCTGCGCCTGAATCATGCAACGGTCGCTCGCCAGCTCACAGCGCTGGAGCGTAGCCTGAAAACCAAATTGCTCGAAAGGCACACGTCTGGCTGCACATTGACGGCGTCCGGCGAGGCTCTGCTCGCTGCGGCCGAGCGCGCAGAAAGCGAATTTCTAAAAGTGGGCTCCAGCATCGGAGCGACGAGCGAGGCGATCACCGGTACGGTGCGGGTCGGAGCGCCGGACGGACTTGGAAATTATTTCTTGGCCGATCGTCTGGGCGCACTGGCTGCAAGCCATCCCGGGCTGGTAATTCAGCTCGTCCCACTTCCACGCACCTTCTCCTTGTCGAGGCGAGAGGCCGACATCGCTATCACGCTGGAGCGGCCCAAGCAGGGGCGGCTCATCCTTTCAAAATTGACTGATTACACTCTTAGTGTCTACGCGGCGGACAGTTACCTAGCACGGGAAGGACCAGTCAAAACTCAGGCCGAACTTCAAGGGCGGTTGTTCGTCACGCATGTTGAGGATTTCGTCTATAGCCGTGCTTTGTATTACGCATCGACTCTTGGCCGTCTCATGTCGCGCCGCTACGAATGCGGAAGCGTCGTTGCGCAGATGGAGGCGGTGCGAGCTGGCCACGGCGTTGGCATTCTTCACGATTACGCGGCCAGGCGCCACCCCGAGCTCAGGCAATTGCTCCCGGATCTACGCTTCGTGCGAAACTACTGGCTCACCTCTCATCCTGACACGCATGAAACGCGGAGAGTTCAGGAGGTACACCGCTTCATCGCTTCCTCCGTGAAGGCTGCTAGGTCATCTTTCGAGGCGTCTTGACCACGCTCGCAGATCGCTCCGGAACAGCTTCGAGCTTCGCTCCTGATCCGGCGCATTCAATGAACGCCCGCAGGGCGGACGAGACGAACGTATCTTTTCGGTGAACAAACACGGTGACCGCTGTGCCGGTGCCATTGGGCAGTGGATGGAGCCTGATCAAGCCCTGCCGCTCGGCCGGCTCAGCCACTATACGCGGGATGAGCGAAATGCCGACCGATGCGGCGACACAGCCGATGATTCCATCCAGCGTTCCCATCTCCATCCAGCGCAGGTCGACAAAACCATGATGCGCCAAATATTCCGACAAGCGCTGACGGTATGAGCAGCCCGCGCGGAAGACGATCACCTTGCGGCCGCTCCCTGTTGCCAAGAACTTGGTAAGATGTTGGTCGGACAACACCATCGGTGACGTTACCAGCACCAGCTCCTCCTCCACGATCGGCGTGCAGGCGAGTTCGCCGTGCGTGATCGGTGCGGAGACGAAAGCTCCATCCAGTTTGCGAGAAACCACATTGTCGACGAGAACTGCCGTAGGGCCGGTCTCGATCTGGACGTCAACGTCGGGATAGGCGATGGCGTATTGGGTAAGCAGAGGCGGCAACCGTAAGGCCGCCGTCGTCTCCATCGAACCGATGCGCAATTCGCCGCTTGGAAAGGCCTCATCCTTCACTGCACGATGGGCCTCTGCCAAAAGCTCGCTGATCCGATTGGCGTAAGGAAGCAGCCTGCTCCCCATCGAGGTCAGCGTCACTCCCCTTTTGGACCGGTGAAAAAGCTGGACCCCCAGCTGAACCTCGAGTGCCCGAATCCGCTGCGTCACATTGGACTGCACCGTGTGGAGCTCGTTTGCCGCCCGGCCGATCCCGCCCGCCATTGCGACCGCCGTAAAGAAGTTAAGGTCGGTGCTGTCCATGGGTCATCTCCCGTAATGATGACTTTGATCAAAACTAATCACTTTTCCGTTGTCAACGTCTGATCTAGTGTTTGCATGGAAAAAGGCGGATCGCGCCTGAGCGAGGACGGAAAATGGGCATCAAAACGAGATTGACCGACTTTTTTGGACTCGAGCATCCGATCGTACTGGCGCCGATGGACCCCGCCTCCGGCGGCGAACTCGCGTCGGCCGTTTCCGCGGCCGGCGCGTTGGGCATGCTGGGCGGAGGTTATGCCAACCGGACCTGGTTCGAAGAACAGTCGGCCAAGGTGAGCCGCCGGGACGTCGGATGCGGTTTCATAACATGGGCTCTGGCAAACGATCCTGGCCTGCTCGATCTTGCTTTGCAGCGGCACAACAAGGCGATCATGCTCTCATTCTCGGATCCCGAGCCCTATGCACCGCAGGTGAAGCAAGCGGGCGTTCCGCTCATCTGTCAGGTACAAACACTTGAGCATGCGAAGCGCGCCATCGACGTCGGTGCCGATGTCGTCATAGCGCAAGGCACCGAGGCAGGTGGCCACGGGCTAACGGCGCGCTCCACGATGCCCTTCGTTCCGGCGGTCGCCGATCTGGTGGCACAAAGGGCCTCTCATGTCCTCGTGCTTGCTGCAGGCGGTATCGCCGATGGACGCGGCCTCGCTGCGGCGCTGATGCTCGGTGCTGATGGCGCATTGATGGGGACGCGCTTCTGGGCCACGCAAGAATCGGTGATCCATCGTAACGCAAAGGAAAAGGCGGTGACCGCCACAGGCGACGAAACGATCCGGACTCGTGTCTACGACGTGGTTCGCAAAAAGCCGTGGCCCTCAGAATACACCGGGAGGCTCATGAAGAATGGCTTCATCGAGCAGTGGCACGGCCGGGAAGACGACTTGCGTAACCTCCAAGAGGCGGAGCTGCAGCGCGTCGACGCGGCATGGTCATCGGGTGACTATGATACTGCCAATGTCACCGTTGGCGAGGGTATCGGATTGATACATGACATCCCAACCGCTGGTGAATTGGTCAAGCGCATCTCGACAGAAGCCAGCGCATGTCTTGCGCGTTACGCGCCCACGCAGCAATCGGTCGCAGCATAAGTAAGCCGCGAGCTTTCTAGTATTTTGCCAGGTGACAACAGCGCGTGCGCTCAGGCGTCCGCGCAACTAAACTCGCTTGCGCCAAAAGCGCGAAGGAGAGTCCCATGAGCAAACCGAAAGCGGATGCCCGAGCTCCGGGAATCTGGACCATAGGACTTGCCTCCAGCGCAGGCACGGTCATCGAGTGGTTCGATTTCTGTTTGTACGGCAGCCTGGCCGTATTTTTTCGACGCTTTTCTACCCTCCAAACGGAGCCCGGTCCGCGGAGCGAATTCGTTGCCTGCCGCGGCTTTTCTTCCGAAGCTTCGAACACGGCGGGCGCCTCTCAAAATAGACATTCAAGCACAGGAGGTCAGAGATGTTGGCGGTAAGGAGGAATGATGGCGAGTCATATGAAATCGAAACGATTCCGTTTGACCCTGCCATTGATTACATTGGGACACCTGTTGTTCTCATTTCATCGTTAAACGAGAACGGAAGCCCGAACCTCGCGCCAATGTCATCGGCGTGGTGGTTGGGATGGGGCTGTATGCTTCGGTTGAATAGCAGCTCCAAGGCCACTGAGAACCTATTACCAACAAGTCAGTGTATGCTCAACTTGCCATCGGAAGGCCGGGGTGGCCCGGTTGCTCGGCTCGCTCTGACTACCCGCAGCAGCCCTGTACGCGCGAACAAGCTATTAAAGCGTTTTCGATATGTGGAAGATGCATTCGGTCTTGCCGGATTGACTGAAGTTGTATCCGAACTCGTAGCGGCTCCGCGTGCTTTCGGGCCTCCCGTTCAGCTAGAGTGCGAACTAGACGCAGTTCACGAATTTGGTATAGGCAATCCCAATATTCGTGCACCTAAGAAGGCGATTCAGGTAGCAAAGCGCTTGGTCAAGGAAGCGGCTGCCGGCCGGCAGGTCATTATTTTCACGCACAGTCGTTTCTTCCAGCAGGCGGTCATGGAGGCCGCACAGGATGTGAAAGTGCGCGTCAGGGAAGAGTGGATTGCCAATCACGGCGATGGGCGCTTTGGCAAGAGAGCCGGCTCCGCAAATTTGAACAGGTCTATAAGTGGAGTTTCTGCCTGACAGCGGGCACGCTGGTGCCTGCGAATCAGGAGCGACGATGAGCAGACGAGCACGCCGCAACCACGCACCGGCTTTCAAGGCGAAGGTGGCGCTTGCCGCCGTCAAGGGCGACCGGTCGATAGCTCAGCTTGCCGAGCAATTCGACTCCACCCCAATCAAGTGATGGCCTGGAAGTCCCAGCTTGAGGGCGGAGCTTCCGATGTATCGGCTCGGGCAGCCCTACGACGGCCACGCCTGCGATCGATGTGAGTCGCTGCATGCCAAGATCGGGGAGCTGACGCTGGAGAACGATTCCTAAGAAACGGCACCAGCTCCCGGTTCCAAGGGGTGCAGGACAAAGCCGAATGCCTTGGCACGTCGGTGCAAATTGTTGATCACTCGCGTCCGATAGCGTGTCTCATTGGACGAGGCCCCGAGATCGACGTAGTCCATTCCGTGACGCACAGCATTATAGAACAGGACTGCTATCTTGCGGGCCGCAGCTCTGCTGCGCCTGCTGCCGTAACCGTCGGACGCACTGATACCGCGCTCGGCGCCTTCTATAGAAGACTGTCGTCCCGCATTGGCAAGGCCAAAGCAGTCACCGCGACGGCCCGCAAGATAGCAGTGCATCGATTTCGATCGGCGCTGGATCTAGGAGCTGATTCGAGAACGGCAGGATGCCGATCCGTATGTCCGTCACCTGTTGCGTCAGACCATCGAGCTCCTGCATAGCCTGAGGCCCGCACTGCTGTTCACGACGTCCAAACTTCTGATCGCCCTCGTTGGCGCCCTGGACCGGCCGCTTTCCATTTACGGAATCAAGGCCGTATGCACGGGCGGCACAGTTGCTCGAGCGAGGAGCAACGGTATCTTCGCGAGAACTTCCTCCAGGAGGTTCAGTGGATCGATACCTACGGCAATACACTGATGGGGCACGTGTTGGACCCATCTTGGCCGTGGTACGTTGCCTGCCATCGCCGGCCGCGATTTCCAGGGCGTCGGGGACTGAGAGACGCGACTGCGCTCCCGCCTGTTCGGGAGCATGTCATGGCAGAGGCGATCAGCCGCGAGGCTCAGAAATTGTTGGACCGCCCTCAGCGCGCCATAGACGAAGCAAACTATCTGCGCGAGCACGTCCGGGATCAGATCGCCGCAGCAAAGCGGCAACGGCTCCTGATAAAAGCCGAGATGCGCAGCCGGGAATTCCCTCCCCGGGCTCAATACAAACGGTAAGGCGATGGGCTTCGCCATATCGAGAGCGCAAAGACCCGGTTCGATGGGGTTCTCTCCGGGCCTTCGGCTCCGCTTCGTTGTGCGCCGGTTCGGGATCGAGAACCGTCGTAAACGAGACGCCAGCAACAAATACAAGCACAGCCTGAGTCGAATGGTCGAATTGAGGCGAAGCGCGGCAAAGCGTTGCGCCGCTTCAACCCCGTTGACCGCTCCAGAAATTGGAGCGCGAAACGTCAGCCTGTTCATCGATCGCGATGCGCCCGCGAATATCCAGCCATCTCTCAAAGTCGACACTGATGTCGTCCCGCCATCTCGCCACGAGCCGACATTTCGCAACTGTACGACTAGTTCTGATCGATGCGGACCAGATCGCGGCGCTGGCGTTTCGTGAGCAACATAACCTCGACGTTAGCACATCCCGCTTGCGCGCGGCTGCGTCGGGGTCCAGACTCCGGGTGCTCCGCAACGCGGTCGGCCTGATCACCGACACCGCGCGTTCCGAGCAAACTGGCAGCCAGCATCTTCACCACGACTTTTGTGCCGAACGAGGGCCGCTGCCATGAACGACCTCACCACCATCGCCCGCGTTTGCAAAGACACTCGCTCGACCCTCAGCGCGGTCCACCATCAGGTCGCGCGCCCGGCCGAGAACAGCGGCGGCAGACACCGCCGCGACGGATCGCTGGTGACCGGGTTCGCCGCTTGCCAATTGCTCGGCCGCGTCAATCGCCGGTCGCCGGCCGTAGTGGCATCGAGCCTGTGGCCGCATGACGTCGAACTCAAAGCCGCGGTCGCGCCGGCGATGGCCGGCGTTGCTGGTCGCAAGCACGGTCGCCGACATCGCTGACCGGACGTGCCGGCGAGCGTTTTCAGCCAACTGCGCGCGATGGGTCTGTAATACACGTTCACCAGCAATTCCGCGACCCGCGTGCCGAGCGTGCAGCCAGTGCCGTCCGGCAACTTCATCGCCGAATTTGCAAACGATGACGTAATTGCGGTCGGCGCTCGTGGCAGACAACCTCCGTTATCGTTGAGCCCTCGCAATCAA
>NZ_JBVVPR010000055.1:0-45987 GCF_055811835.1 Bradyrhizobium sp. WSM4874 | reverse complement strand
CATCAAGCTCGTCGAAGACCTAGCCACCGAAGAAACCCTTCCCGAACACCCCCTGTCCTGAGCCGGCCTGCGCGCCGTGTCCCCGTTTCCGTCGCAAAGCCATAGATCAGCGCCAGCCGATCCAGGCATTCACGAAAACGTCGGGCAAAATAGTCGGTCCAGCGCTGCGTACGGACGGCGCGACGCTGGCCGATCTCGTCCATGGTCAGGCCCAGCACCAACACGTCGTGCACTAGCGCGGCGCCGTCGGTGCCGAGTTCGCGCTCGACCCGGTTCAGCCGCAGCACCGCCTGGCGCTGGCTCTCGGTGACCGGCTCGCGCGTGCGCGCGCCATCAACATATTCGCGGGTTGCGTCGATTGCCTGAAGGCCTCGCTCGGCCCTCTCCCAATCGTTCTGGAAGGCGCGCCCGCCGCGATATTGCGCCTCGTCGATCTGACGGTGCGCGTGCAGCCGGCCGAGCGGATCGCTGCGGATCGACCGCACGGCCATGATCTTTTCGCCGGGGTCGAGCGCCAGCGGATTGTCCACCTCGACTTCCGCCACCTCGGCATTGAACGGTATCTCGCGTGAGCGTCGGTCGTAGACACTCGCCAATTTGTAGGATCTGTTGCGTCGGACACGTGCCACTCGGATACTCCTTGCGAAATTGACGATTGAACGGGCGGTCGTGGGATCAGGCGGCGGAGACCAGCCTCAGCACGACGGGGCCGGCGACGCGCGCGGAGCCAGCTCCGGCGCGACGCGTCAGGCGCGCATGCGGCGTGCAATAGCTCGAGCCCGGCTCACGCGGATGGCCGCAGAAGGTAATCTCCTCCCCGTCCTTGTCGCCGCCATAGGGATAGCGACAGTCCTCGCTGGCGAGTTCGACCAACGGGACCAGGCGCGGCTGGACGCCGACGCAGCGCAATTTGACCGGCGCGGCAGGCTTCATCGCGGATTTCGGCGGCAGATTCAGTAACGCGGGACGGTGCGGGAGGAAACAGGCTCCAGACGGTAGCACCGGCACGATCGACGGGCTCGTCGTCCGCACCGGCGCGATCAGCCCGAGCCGCTTGGCGCGACCGACCACCGCGTTGCGCGTGTAAGCCGTTCCAAACCTTGCGTTAATCTGTCTTCCGATCTCCGCATAAGACATTCCCTTGAGAAAATAGTCGCGAAGCGCGTCGGAGTGCTCCGACGGCCAATGGCCCGGTTCCATGCTGCTGTCCTGTGATGCGCCTCCTCCGATCGCACGATCGCGAGGCGGAGCTAACATTCCGGTATTCCGAAGCCCAAGTCAAGCGATAATTCTGATATTCATAATTGCATCAATTCCGAATTTCGGATTACAAGAGGCGGAGCGACGGACAATCGAGGGAATCACATGTTGGACGCGGCAATGATCGAACGGGGCTTGGAAAAGACGGGCAAGAGCAAGGGCGGTCTGGCGGCTGCCATGGGCGTTCGCCCCGGCGCTGTCTCGGAGATCCTGGGCGGCGAACGCCTGGTGAAGGCTTCAGAAATCATTCCGATCATGGAATATCTCGAGCTCAATCTCGCGCCGATCATGGGCCGCGTCGGGGCCGGTGCCGTGATCGAGCCGGATTATGAGCAGGTTCCCCCCGAAGGCCTTGGCGACATCGCGTTGCCCTTTCCGATCATGGAGGAGACCATCGCATTCGAGATCGTGGGCGATTCGATGCTGCCCAAATACGAGAGCGGCGACGTAATCGTGGTCTACAAGGACCAGCGCCATCCGCTGTCGAGCTTCTACGGCGAGGAGGCCGTGGTCCGGCTCAAGACCGGCGAGCGCTATCTGAAGACCATCGAGCGGGGCAAATCCCCCTCCGTCGTCAATCTCACCAGCTTCAATGCCAAGCAGATCGTCGGCGTGAAACTGGAGTGGGTCGGCGAGATCTGCCTGTCCATGCCCAAGGGCCAGCTGGAGCGGCTGCGCGCCAAGTCGGCGCGCCCTCGCAAGAGGAGCAAGTAGGCAGCAATTTCCGTTTTTTCGAAATTGACCTTGACTTGATTCCGTTTTTCGGAAATACTCCGCCGTGCCCGACCATGGGGCACGGCAGGATTCTTTCATGCAGTATTTCGTCGTGATGATCGACTATGGGCGCCGCGGCCGCGAGGCGGTCGTCGACCCTGAAATCACCAGGCGCGAGGTCATTTCCCGCGTCGCCTCAGGTGAATATCGGAACATCTCGTTCATCCAGGAGATCGTGGAGAACTCGGTCGAAGACGTGACCGAGACGATCCTCGCTGAGGCTGCCCTGCCCCGGATCCCGCCCGAAGAAGTCGACGTCCAGGCCCTGCGCCTCGATCACGCCCGCGATCTGCGCAAGCACGAGCGGACGTGACGCAGGCCCAAGCGACCCGCACCACGCCCCCGTCCGGAGTTCACACCGTGAGAACGGTCGATCCCGTGGTCTTGCGCCCAGCGAGATCGGCATGCGCCTTGGCCGCGTCCTTCAGCGGATAGGTCTGGTGCACCTCGATCTTGACCGCGCCGGACTTGACGACGTCGAACAGCTCGCCTGCCATCGCGACCAGGCTCTCACGCTTCGCGGCGTAGGTGAACAGCGTCGGCCGGGTGACGTAAAGCGAGCCCTTCTGCGCGAGCAAACCGAGATTGAGCGGCTCGACGGCGCCGGAGGACGCACCGAACAGCGCGGCGACGCCGAGCGGCGCGAGACAGTCGAGCGACTTCAGAAACGTGTCCTTGCCGACGGAGTCATAAACCACCGGCACCTTCTTGCCGCCAGTGATCTCGTCCACCCGCTTCACGAAATCCTCGCGGCTGTAGATGATGACATGGTCGCAGCCGTGCGCCTTGGCGAGCTTGGCCTTCTCGTCGTTGCTGACGGTGCCGATCACGGTCGCGCCGAGATGCTTGGCCCACTGGGAGAGAATCAGGCCGACGCCACCGGCGGCCGCATGGAGCAGGATGGTGTCGCCGGCCTTCACGCGATAGGTCTGCCGGATCAGATATTGCGTGGTGAGCCCCTTCAGCATCATCGCCGCCGCGGTCTTGTCGTCAACACCATCCGGCAGCTTCAGCAGTCGGTCGGCCGGGATCAGCCGCGCCTCGGAATAGGCGCCGAGCGGCGAGGCGCCGTAGGCGACGCGATCGCCTGGCTTCAGATCGGTGACACCGGGCCCGACCTCCTCGACGACACCAGCAGCCTCGCTACCGAGCCCGCTCGGCAGTTGTGCCGGGTAAAGGCCCGAACGGTTGTAGATGTCGACGAAGTTGAGACCGACGGCGGTATGGCGGATTCGTGCCTCGCCCGGTCCGGGCTTGCCGACACTGACCTCCTCCCAGACCAGCACTTCCGGACCACCAGTCTTGTGAAAGCGAATGGCATGCGTCATGGGCGTTGCTCCCTTATCGTTGAGGTCAAAATCCGAATACCGGATCGGGCTTTCCAGATAGGTATTTGGTCCGCCCGTCACAGTACAGAGACGTAACAAGAATGTCACAGCGAACGACAAACCTCAGCCGTTCCGCCTCTGTTCGAAAGAGTTGATGTCGGCCTTGCGCCTGCCGGCAGTAGCCTTGGCGCGGGTTTGGAAGTCGTCTGCGAAGGAGAGCCGAGATGCCAGCTTATGTACAGCATCATCAGGATATCGAAATCGCGCCTGTGATTTGCCCTGCATGCATGGGGTTCCTTCCAATGTATGTGCGCGAGGTCGAACCGCATTGGAGTCTTGCCAAGATCGACTTCGTCTATGAATGCGCCGATTGCGGCGCCGAGGTCAGACAGACGATCCGCAAGCCGGAGTTGCTGCGGCACTGGTCGCGCGGCCGGTGGCCACCCGACTATTTGCGCTGAGCGGAAAAACCGCCCACTCGCGCGGGTCTGGCCTCTCCCAAACGAGGCTTGTTCTTTGCCGTGAACGCAGGCAGAACAAGCCTCAAACAAGACCTTTGGGAGCGCCTTTTCGTGGCTGAACAGAAGCCTTCGACAGCGATCGAGGCAGTGGAGAGCGGCCTCGCCGCGCAAGGCTACATCGCGAGCCGGCAGATCGCGACCGCCGTCTATTTGTCGCAGCAGATCGAGAAGCCGATCCTGGTCGAAGGCCCCGCGGGCGTCGGCAAGACCGAGCTTGCCAAGGCGATCGCGGCCTGGCGTGGCCTGAAGATGATCCGCCTGCAGTGCTACGAAGGCCTCGACGAGGCCAAGGCGCTCTATGAATGGAAATACGCCAAGCAGCTTCTCTACACGCAGATCCTCAAGGACAAACTCGGCGAAGTCCTTGGCGGCGCGCAGACCTTGCACGCTGCACTTAATCAACTCCACGATTTCGGTGACGTGTTCTTCTCCAAGGAGTTCGTCGAGCCGCGGCCGCTGCTGCAAGCGCTGGAGCAGCCGGGCGGCTGCGTGCTCCTGATCGACGAGATCGACAAGTCGGACGCGGAATTCGAATCGCTGCTGCTGGAGATTCTCTCCGACTTCCAAGTCACGATCCCAGAACTCGGCACCGTCTCCGCGATCACGCCGCCAACGGTGATCCTCACCTCCAACAGCGAGCGCGATCTCGGCGACGCCCTGAAGCGGCGCTGCCTGCATCTGCACATCGGCTTCCCCGAGCAGCGGCTCGAGGAGCGCATCGTCGAGAGCCGCGTCCCCAACATTTCGCAGACGCTGCGGCGGCAGATGGTCGGCTTCATCCACGAAATCCGCTCGCTCGACCTGAAGAAGCTGCCTTCGGTCAGTGAGACCATCGACTGGGCGCGCGTGCTGGTGCTCTTGCAGGCCTCGGAGCTCGACACCGAGATCGTCAAGGACACGCTCAACGTGCTCCTGAAATACGAGGCCGACATCGAGGCGGCTCAGCCTCAGATCACGACCTTCATTGCCAAGGCAGCACGATCCAACGTCTTCGGTTGACGCCGATGCGCGAAAATATTCATCGTTTCTTCCGTGCGGCACGGGGCGCCGGCGTCCATGTCTCGCCTGCCGAAAGCATCGACGCGATGCGCGCGGTCGCGCAGGTCGGCGTTTCCGACCGAACCATCCTGCGCGATGCGCTCCTTCTGACGCTCGCCAAGTCGCAGGACGAAAAGCTCGCGCTCGGTGACTGTTTCGATCTGTTCTTCAGTCAGCCGGAGCCGCGGCAGGAACAATCTGGAGCCAACAGCAACGATGTTTCGGAGGACGCGGATCAATCTCCGTCGTCCGCCGAGGCCAGCGATGCGAGCGGCGGTTCGCTTCCCGCAGAATTGGGGCCCCTCGCGCAAATGCTGCTGTCGCAGGATCGCAACGCGATCAGCGCCGCGATCGCCAGCGCCTCAGGTGCGGCCTCCCTGTCCGACATCCGCTACTCCACCCAGCGCGGCATATTCTCCAGCCGCATCCTCGACGCCATGGGGCTCCAGCGGCTACGCGACGATCTCGACGAGCTGACCGCGACCAATCCGGCACTGGCCGAGCGGCTTCGCGCCGCGCTCGATGCCTTGCGCGAAGCCGTTCGCGACACCGTCGCGCAGGGGCTTGCGCTCTATGCCCGCGAGGAGGCCGAAAACCTCCGCAATGAGATTCTGCGCAACGCGCCGCTTGCCCGCATCGAGCGGCGCCATGTCGCGGAAATGCGCGCCCTCATCCGCCAGATCGCGCAACGCCTGCGCGAGCGCTATTCGAAACCACGCAAGCGCCAACGCCGCGGTCATCTCGACGTCCGCCGCACGCTGCGCCGCAACGCGGCTTGGGGCGGCATCCCCTTTCTCACGGCGTGGAAGCGCAAGCATCGCGACCGGCCGAAGATCGTGGCGCTCTGCGACGTCTCCGGCTCGGTCGCGCAGGTCTCGGATTTCTTCCTGCTCCTGATCCACTCGCTGCACGAGGTGGTCGACGACGTCCATTCCTTCGCCTTCTCCTCGCATCTGATCGAAGTCAGCGACATCCTCGAAACGAAATCGCCAGAAGAGGCGATGGCCGAGATCATGTCCAAGGTCGGCTTCGGCTCCTCCGACTACGGCTCGTCGCTGGCCGATTTCGAGAAGGAGTACATGAGCGCGCTGACGCCGCAGACCACGGTGATCGTGCTGGGCGATGCCCGCAGCAACAATCTCGATCCGCGCGCCGACATCCTGCGCCGCATCTCCGAGCGTTCGAAGCGGCTGGTCTGGCTCAATCCCGAAGGACGTCTCGCCTGGGGTTTTGGCGATTCCGAGATGCCGCGCTATGCGACCTTCTGCAGCGTGGTGCGTCAGTGCGCCACCGCGCAGCAGCTTGAGCGCGCGGTGTCCGATATCGTGGCGACTTATCAGTAGGCCCTACCCACAGCCGGCGTCAGTTTCGCGCCAGCTCCGTGTGAGCCACATTGCACTCCCGGAAATGATAGGCGATCTCGTCAAGCGCGCGCTGCTCCCATTCTTGAGCTTGCGCAAGCCAGAAAACCCGGCGCTGGAAATCAAGCGCGGCGCGCTCCCGGCACAGGGATTCTTGACTGCGAATTTCGACCAGCCTGTTCATGCACTCCACTCCTGGCGTGTGAAGCCATTCCGCGCGATCAGCGTAACAGAATCTCGAACCCTTCGTCCCATGATTTCTGTGCATATTGCGACGCGGAATGAGACAGCAGCGCTGCCCGTGCAGCGCGGTAGTTCGCGGACCAGCATCAAACTCACATCATCAATACGTGATTGAGGCCCTGGACGATCATGATCGGGCGATCTTAACTCTTGTGGCGCAATGGCGTGCAGCAATTTGTGAAGAGAAGTTCTAAACGCCTCACCGAATTCCCGACTCATTGTCGTCGCACGGTCTTCATGCAGCGCCTCTAATAGAGGCGCACGAATGGCATCACGGCTTGAGGCAACATGAGCAACGACATCGACTTCGATCTTACGCCGGACCAATGGGAGGTTCTGAAGGCGCTTCGCAACCCGGTGTCGAACGGTCGTGTTACGAAGGCCTATCTCATCGAGAGCCTCGTCAAGCTTGGTCTTGTCGTCGTCAGCGACGGCGTGCCGGTCATGACGCCGAATGGACGCAAGGTGCTGGTACGCGGATCGTGTCGGCTGCTGGATCTCGCGGCGTGACGCGCCACCCGCGTGCGGAACGACCGCAAAATCGCCCGTCCACGTGACCGACGGCACCTCGAACGGCCCCAGGGGCCGGTGCGGGTGTCCGGTCGCACCGCAAAAGCGACCAAATAGACCTCCGCCTCAGCGAAACCGCGACAATCTGGCACGCTAGTTGCTCCTTTCGACGATCGAGACGTCGTCAAAACGGGGGAGTCACCATGTCGACCATTGCCGCGGCCCCGGCCGCCGAGCGAAAACCGCTCTACACATCGCTGTTCGTCCAGGTCCTCGCCGCGTTGATCCTCGGCATCATCCTCGGCGTGGCCGTCCCAGATTTTGCCATTTCCCTCAAGATTCTCAGCGACGCCTTCCTGAAGCTGATTTCGATGATCGTGGCGCCGATCGTGTTCTGCGTCGTAGTGCACGGCATTGCCGGCGCGGGCGACCTCAAGAAGGTCGGACGGGTCGGTGTCAAAGCGTTGATTTATTTCGAGGTGATGACCACAGTCGCGCTCGTGGTAGGTCTCGTCCTGGCCTACACTTTCGGCCCCGGCCACGGCATGAACATCGACCCCTCGACGCTGGACGCCAAGGCGCTCAACACCTATGCCGACAACGCCCACAAGCTTCAGGGCGGCGGCATCGGCTCCTTCCTCCTCAACGTGATCCCGAGCACCTCGTTCGACGCCTTGTCGCGCAACGACGTGCTCCAGGTGCTGTTTTTCGCTGTGCTGTTCGGCGTGGGTCTCGCGCTGGTCGGCGGCGAGAAAGGCAAGCTCGTGACGTCGATGATCGATGCCGCCTCGACCGTGCTTTTCCGCGTCATGGGGCTTATCGTCCGCGTTGCTCCACTTGGCGTGCTCGGCGCAGTTGCCTACACCGTCGGCAAATACGGCGTCGGCTCGCTCAAGCAGCTGGTCTCACTGGTGGCGCTGTTCTACGTCTCGGTCGGCATCTTCGTGCTGGGCGTGCTCGGCGGCGTCATGGCGCTCGCCGGCATCAACATCCTCAAATTCCTCGCCTACCTCCGCGAGGAGTTGACCATCGTGCTCGCGACCGCCTCGTCCGACGCCGTGCTGCCGCAGATCATGAAGAAGCTCGAGCGGATGGGCGTGAAGGATTCCGTGGTCGGCCTCGTGATCCCGACCGGGTATTCCTTCAACCTCGACGCCTTCTCGATCTACCTCACGCTCGCAGTCGTCTTCATCGCGCAGGCGACCAACACGCCGCTGTCCTTCGGCGACCTCCTGCTGGTGCTCGGCGTCTCCCTGATCACCTCGAAGGGCGCGCATGGCGTGCCGGGCTCTGCGATCGTGATTCTGGCGGCGACGCTGAACGCGGTGCCGAGCATCCCGGCGATCGGCCTCGTGCTGGTTTTGTCGGTCGACTGGTTCATCGGCATGGCTCGTGCGGTCGGCAACCTCACCGGCAATTGCGTTGCGACCGTGGTGGTCGCCGCCTGGGAAGGCGACCTCGACCGCGCCAAGGCGGCCAAGGTCCTCGACGGCGGCGAGCTTGTGGACGTGACGGCGGGATAACCCCTCCGCTCAGTCATTCCACTGGAGGAGCGGCGTTCCGTGCGACCTCCTCCAGACGGAGAGGAAACGCGGAAACCAGGAGTGGGCCACGGCGCCCTTGTAGGCCCAGGTGCGATATTTCAGGCCCTGTTCCGAGATCAGTTCCTGATAGCCGCCGTGGACTTCGGTCGCGGTGCGAATGTCCTTCAATATTCCTTGCGCGCAGGCGCGGTAGGTATCGCTCCCCGAGAATTCGTCATAGTCCAGCATGCGATCCGCGAACTCGACGTTGAACGTCGGCCAGGAAGAACGCCCCTGGTAGGCGGGAGCCGCGATCTTGTGGATCATCTTGTTCCGCGGATTATCCGCGGACACCAGGAAGTGGAATGTGCCGGGGATGCGAAAGCGTGGCTCCCCAATGATCAGATCCGCCGTGGCCGCGAACAGCGCGCGCTCGGCCGGCTCGCTCATATCCCAGAAGCCCAGATGCACGCTGACGAAATCCAGCGCGACCGAGAACACCGGCGAGCCCGTGGGGCCGTCCAGGGAATGCCTGATATAGCCACCCTTGCCGAACAGGCCGAGCAGGTCCCTCTTGTACTGCGCCAGGTCGCGTCCGAGCAGCCGCTTCAGCTCGTTCTCGTCGACGATTCCGAGCTGCACGCCCCACACGAACGTCGTGTAGACGCAGGCATTGGTGACGAAACGCCTGCGCTCGGCGCGCGTGTCGGTTGCCGCGGAGCGCGGAGCACTGGCATCGCACAGCAAACACCTCGTGTCGCCCTCATTGAACGGCTCTAGCTCGCTTGCGAGCTGGAGGAGCGCGCGCTTCAGATCACCGCCATATTCGGCCAGCAGCAGGCGACCGGCATGCGCGCATTGCGACATCGCCAGGAAGGATGACGCTCTCTCCTCGGCAGAGATCATCTGCTGCAGGCCGGCCAGAATGCCGAGCAGCGTATCCGAGGGGCGCGAGAAATAGTTCACGCCGAGATACCGAAAGCGCCCCGCCGGGACGATGGTCGTCGTGACGACATTGGCGCGAACCGCTTCCAGCAGCAGGCGGACGCTCTTTTCGAGCAGACGAGCCCGCCGCACCGCATCCTGCGAATCCATGATGGTGTCGGGGTCGAGGACGTCGGGATAGAACCAGGCGAAGTCGCGCGGATAGTACGCAGAGGCGTGCGGCGCGCCGGTGACGAGGAAGGACTCGGTTACCGAAAAGGCGCTGTCCATCGAGTGCCGGTAGAGGTCCTCCATGGCCGTGAGCGGATGATGTGACTGCCTCATGAGTCGATCACCGAGAAAATTCACAGCCTGAATCGCGTTGGCGACGAAGGTCGCCGCCACACCCTGGTAAAACCGGTTTTCGCGATGGGATGGAAAAGAGATGCCGCTGTTCATAGGCGCCGTCGAATGGTGTCTCGTGGTTCGGCGGGAGGCCGTCGCGGCTCTAGACCTGTCTGATTCGTGTCTCTATCCCGTGACTTGCGGGTCAGTTTAGCCTTCCTGCGGCCGAAAATTCTCGATCAGCCGCAGCAACACCCGCGCGCCGGCGTCGGCATCGGCGAGTTCGACATGCTCGTCCGGATGATGGCTGATGCCGCCGCGGCAGCGGACGAAGATCATGCCAACATCGGCAATGTCGATCATGGCCATGCCGTCATGCCCGGCCCCGCTCGGCAGCTCGAACACGGGGAAATCTTCCGCTTGAATTGCCTGCGCGATCTGGTCCTTCAGCCAGGGCGCGCAAGGCGCGGTGCGGTTCTCGTGGGTGACGTCGAGCTGGAGCGTCAATTGACGACGCTTTGCGATGGCTTCGATCTGCCTGACGACATCGGCAACCGCGCGCTTGCGGTGCATGTCCGTCGGTGCCCGCATATCGATGGTGAACGACACCTCGCCCGGGATGACATTGGTCGCGCCGGGCCTCGCCTGGATGTAGCCGACGGTGCCGACCAGCCCATCCTCGTCGGTGCGGCAAAACTGCTCGATCGCGCCGATGCATTCGGCCGCGCCCGCCAACGCATCGCGCCGGAGCGCCATCGGCACCGTGCCCGCGTGCCCCGCCATGCCGGTCAGCCGCGCGGCAAGCCGTGTCGCGCCCGCGATCGCGGTGACCACGCCGACGGGCAGGTTTTGCGCTTCCAGCACAGGACCTTGCTCGATGTGCAGCTCGAGATAGGCAAGCAGCTCGCGCCGGGCTCGCGCGGCCGCGCCGATATGATGGGGGTCGAGCCCGAACTGCACCAGCGCATCGCGCATGGACACGCCATCGCGGTCGCGTGTGTTGAGGACGCTTTCGTCAAAGGTTCCGGCCACCGCGCGGCTTCCGAGCAGAGTCGAGGCAAAGCGCACCCCTTCCTCATCGGCAAAACCGACGATTTCGATCGCGAACGGCAGGCGCTTGCCGCGGCGGTTGAGATCGGCGACGCAAGCGATCGCCGTGATCACACCCAACGGCCCGTCCCATTTGCCCGCATCGCGGACGGTGTCGTAGTGCGAGCCAAGCATCAGGCAAGGCGCGCCCGGCCGCTCGCCTTCGTAACGCCCGCAGACATTGCCGATCGCGTCGAGACGCGCACTCATGCCGGCGCCGCGCATCCAGCTCAGGATGAGGTCCGCAGCCTTGCGCAGCTCGCGGGTCAGAAAGATGCGGGTGAGCTTGTCGCCTTCTTCCGAGATCGCCGCGAGCTCATTGATCCCTCGCACGATCTCTTCGCCGAGCGGTCCATTCTGAACGGCGTTACCAGCAGCCATCTCGGCGAGCTTTCCATCTCTTGGGACCGCAGGGACGGCAATCCGGGCGATAATCGATTCAAGTTCGGTGCCAGCGAAACACGCTGAAGACATCGTTCCAATCAGCGCGTGGTTAGCATGAATGCGGGTCGCCGGCAGACCACCCGCTCTCGTCATGCACACGTCCGCGCTGGTTAAGACTGCTTAACTCCATTGCATACAATTACAAAATACTGCCTACAATTTAATCTGCTGATTTCCTGGTCAGGATCAGAATCTACAAAATATATTATTATTTTCAATGTGTTAACTTGGAGCTCTCCCGCCGCAACCTCTGGCACGAAGCTTGCGACAATCCATCCCGGGCTCCGCCAGACCGGCGCAGCGCGAGATGAGGCGGTCATCCGCCAAGGGGAGCAAGCAATGGAATTTGGCAGGATCTCACGACGTCATTTGTTGCAGGGTGGTGCGGCCCTCACCCTCGGCGCGGCGACCGGCGCCCGCCCGTCCTTCGCGGCCGAGACGACCATTGGCTTCATCTATGTCGGCTCGCGCGACGACTATGGCTACAACCAGGCGCATGCGCAGGGCGCCGCGGCGCTGAAGAAGATTCCCGGCCTCAAGGTCGTGGAAGAAGAGAAGGTGCCGGAGACCGACGCGGTCGAGAAGACGATCGAGTCCATGATCAATCTCGACGGCGCCACCCTGCTCTTCCCGACCTCGTTCGGTTACTACAATCCGCACATGGTCAAGATGGCCAAGAAATTCCCGAAGCTGCACTTCGAGCACTGCGGCGGCCTGTGGAGCGACAAGGACCCGAAGAACGCCGGCAGCTATTTCGGCTATATCGATGAAGCCCAGTACATCTCGGGCATCGTCGCCGGCTATAGCTCCAAGAGCGGCAAACTCGGCTTCGTCGCCGCAAAACCCATCCCGCAGGTGCTGCGCAACATCAACGCATTCGCGCTCGGTGCGAGGCTTGCCAATCCCAAGGCCACCACGCAGGTCATCTTCACCGGCGACTGGTCGATGCCGGTCAAGGAAGCCGAGGCCACCAACAGCCTGATCGACCAGGGCGTCGACGTCCTCACCTGTCACGTCGACGGCCCGAAGACCATGGTCGAGAACGCCGCGCGTCGGGGCGCCATGGTGTGCGGCTATCACGTCAACCAGTCGCCGCTCGCGCCGAAGGCGTATCTCACGGGAGCCGAGTGGAACTGGGAAGCGCTGTACCCCAAGTTCGTCAAGATGATCGCCGCCGGCGAGAGCATTCCGAACTTCTATCGCGGCGGCCTCAAGGAAGAGATCGTCAAGACCTCGCCCTATGGCGAAGCAGTCTCCGCCGAGGCGCGCAAGCACGCCGACGACGTCAAAGCCAAGTTCTTGTCCGGTGACGGCTACGCCATCTTCAAGGGAGGGCTGGTCGACAACAAGGGCAAGACGGTGATCGCGGCCGGCACCGATCGCGGCCAGAAGGATCCCGAGCTCGAGAAGATGGACTATCTTGTGGAGGGCGTGGTCGGGGCGACTTCGTGACGACGGAAGCTGCGGATCCCGTTGAAGCGGTCGGGACGGTTGCCCCGGCCGCCGACGCGGGATTCCTGCAACGTCACGGCGGAGCGATCGAATATGTCCTGATCCCGGGCGCAGCGCTGGTCGGCGCGCTCGGGATTTTCGGCATCTTCGTCGCAATGTTCGGCAAGAGCCCGCTCGACCTTTATTTCTACATGTACTACGGCGCGTTCGGCACCTGGTTCTCGTGGCAGAACACGCTGACGCGCGCGGCGCCGCTGATCCTCACCGCACTCTGCACGGCGCTGCCCGCGCAGCTCGGCATGGTCATCATCGGCGGCGAAGGCGCTCTCCTGATCGGCGCGCTGTCGGCAACCAGCGCGGCACTGGTGCTTCAGGGCATGCCGCCGCTCATCGTGCAGATCGCCATGATCATCGCCGGCGTGATCGGCGGCGGCCTGTGGGTCATGCTTTCGGGCGCGCTGCGGCAATATCGCGGCGTCAACGAGACGATCTCGAGCCTGCTGCTCGTCTACATCGCGCTCGCGGTCCTCAACCATCTCGTCGAAGGCGTAATGCGCGACCCCGCCAGCCTCAACAAGCCGTCGACCCGCGAGATCGGCGCCGCCAACATGATCGGATCGATTCCCGGCACCGACGTGCACTGGGGTCTGGTGTTCGGCCTGATCGCCGCGATCGCCGCCTATATCCTGATCTATCATACCGTGTTTGGCTTCGCCGCGCGCGTTGCGGGCGGCAACATCCGCGCTGCGAAGATCGTCGGCCTCAATGTCAGCAAGCTGATCCTGACCGTCTGCTTCCTCGCAGGCGGCGCCGCGGGCCTTGCCGGCATGGTCGAGGTCGCCGCCGTGCAGGGGCGCACCAACGCCAACCTCGCCGCAGGCTACGGCTTCACAGGGATTCTTGTCGCCTTCCTGGCGCGGCACAATCCGCTCGCCATTATCCCCGTCGCGATCCTGCTCGGTGGCATCAGCGCCAGCGGCGGGCTGTTGCAGCGCCGCCTCGGATTGCCGGATGCATCCGTGCTGGTACTGCAAGGCATCATCTTCGTCTTCGTGCTGGCCAGCGATGCGCTCTACGGCCGCATCGGGTTTCTGAAGGGAAAGTCCTGAAATGGCAGACGGCTCGATCGGACTCTGGACCGTCCCGCTCGCCGTGCTCGGCGGCGCCATTCGCGTCTCGACGCCGTTCCTGTTCGTGAGCCTGGGGGAATGCATCACCGAGCGCTCCGGCCGCATCAATCTCGGCCTCGAAGGCACGCTGGTGATGGGCGCGATGAGCGCCTACGGCATTTCCTACCTCACGGGATCGCCGTGGCTGGGCGTGCTCGCCGCTGGCATCACCGGCGCGCTTCTGGGCGCGCTGCATGCCGGCATCTGCTCATTGCCGCGCGTCAACGACATTGCGGTCGGCATCGCCTTGATGCTGTTCGGCACCGGGCTTGCGTTCTATCTCGGCAAGCCGCTGATCGAGCCGACAGCACCGCGGCTGCCCGCGATCGATTTCGGCTGGTGGAGCGACATTCCGCAGGTGCGCGCGGCACTACGGGTCAACGTGCTCTTCCTGATCGGCGTCGCACTCGCGCCAATTCTCTACTGGGCCTTCCGGACCACGCGCTGGGGCCTCTGATCCGCACCGCCGGCGAGAGTTCGGACTCCGCGCGTGCGATGGGCCACTCGGTGCTGCTGATCCGCCTGCGCGCGACCATGGTGGGCGGCTTCCTCGCCGGCATCGGCGGTTCGTTCCTGTCGCTGTTCTATCCCGGAAGCTGGAACGAGGGCCTGTCCTCGGGCCAGGGCATCACGGCCGTGGCGCTCGTGATCTTCGCGCGCTGGGACCCCTTGCTGTGTCTGTGGGCCTCGCTCGCCTTCGGCGGCGCCGCGGCGCTGGGCCCGGCGCTGCAATCGGTCGGCGTCACCTCCGGCTACCACCTCTTCAACGCCGCACCCTACATCCTGACCCTGGCGATCATGATCATCACCTGCTCGCCGAAGCGCACGCTGACCGGAGCCCCGGCCGAATTGTCGATCACCCGCTAGGAAGCGAATCATGCCCGAGCGCACCATCAAGTCCGAGCCCTATGCCTGGCCCTACAACGGCGATCTCCGTCCCGAGAATACCGCGCTCATCATCATCGACATGCAGACCGATTTCTGCGGCGTCGGAGGCTATGTCGACAAGATGGGCTATGACCTGTCCCTAACGCGGGCGCCGATCGAGCCGATCAAGAAACTGCTGACGGCGATGCGGAGCCAAGGCTTTCACATCATCCACACCCGCGAGGGCCACCGTCCCGATCTCTCGGATTTGCCCGCCAACAAGCGCTGGCGTTCGCGGCAGATCGGCGCCGGCATCGGCGATCCCGGCCCGTGCGGCCGCATCCTGGTGCGCGGCGAGCCCGGGTGGGACATCATTCCGGAACTGGCGCCGCTGCCCGGCGAACCCATCATCGACAAGCCCGGCAAGGGCTCGTTCTGCGCCACCGATCTAGAGCTGATCCTGCGCGTCCGCGGCATCGAGAACATCGTGCTCACGGGGATCACCACCGACGTCTGCGTTCACACCACCATGCGGGAGGCCAACGACCGCGGCTTCGAATGCGTACTGCTGCACGATTGCTGCGGTGCGACCGACAAGAGCAACCACGAGCACGCGCTGAAGATGATCAAGATGCAGGGCGGCGTGTTCGGCGCGGTCTCGACGTCCGACGCTTTCATCGGAGCGATTTCGTGATTGTCGGCGAAACGCCGCCGCCATCGGGCGCCTTCGGCGTCGATGCCATTGCCATGACCATGCGCTTCGGTGATTTCCTGGCGCTGGACAATGTCGCGCTGAAAGTGCGGCCGGGTTCGTTCCATGCGCTGCTGGGCGAGAACGGCGCCGGCAAGTCGACCCTCGTCAAATGCATCATGGGCTACTATCACGCCACCGAAGGCGACATTCTGGTCGGCGGGCGCGAGCAGGCGATCGGCAATCCGAAGGACGCCCACGCGCTCGGCCTCGGCATGGTCTACCAGCACTTTACGCTAGTGCCGGCGATGACAGTCGCCGAGAATCTGGTGCTGGCCCGCGATGACGTGCCGGCCGTGGTGAATTGGTCCCGCGAGCTGAAGGACCTCGAGGCCTTTCTCGCGCGGATGCCATTCAAGGTGCCGCTCAGCGCAAAGGTCTCCGACATCTCCGCAGGCGAGCGCCAGAAGTGCGAAATCCTCAAGCAACTCTACCTGAAGCGCCGCTTCCTGATCCTGGACGAACCGACATCAGTGCTGACGCCGGCGGAAGCCGACGAGGTGCTCGGCATGCTCCGTGACATGGTCGTCAAGGGCGAGCTGACCATCCTGATGATCACGCACAAGTTCCGTGAGGTCATGGCCTTCGCCGACGACGTCACGATCCTGCGCCGCGGCAAGCTCGCCGGCGCCGGCAAGGTTTCCGAACTGACGCCGGACGCGATGGCGCGCACCATGATCGGCGCGGAGGAGCTGACGGTACAGCCGCCGCGCACCGGTGAAGCCGGCAAGGCGAGGCTGGAGCTGGCGAAGATGCGCGCGCTCGACGACGCCGGCGCCATCGCCGTGCACGACGTCTCCCTCAGGGTCCGTGCCGGCGAGATCGTCGGTATCGCCGGCGTTTCCGGCAACGGCCAGCGCCAGCTCGTCGAGGTGCTGGCCGGGCAGCGCGCAGCCGAGAGTGGCGAGATCCGCGTCGCCGGCGATCCCTATCACGCCAGCCGCGAGGAGATGCGGCGGCACAATATGTCACTCCTGCCCGAGGAGCCGCTGAAGAACGCTTGTGTCGGCGGCATGAGCGTCGCCGACAACATCGCCTTCCGCGAGTTCGACCGCGCGCCCTTTGCAAGCCTCGGCTGGTGGCTCAACCGCGGCGCCTTCCGCGTCGACGCCAGGAAGAAGATCGCCCAGTACAAGATCAAGACCCGCACGCCCGACACGCCGATCTCGGCGTTGTCGGGCGGCAACGTGCAGCGCGCCGTGCTGGCCCGCGAGCTCGGCGGCGACGTCGAGGTGCTAATCGCGGCCAATCCCTGTTTCGGGCTCGATTTCGCAGCGGTGGCGCAAATCCATGCCGAGATCATGGCCGCACGCAACCGCGGCGCCGCGGTGCTGCTGGTCAGCGAGGACCTCGACGAACTCCTTGAACTCTCCGATCGGCTGGTGGTGATGTTCCACGGCGAATTCGTGTATGAAGCACGGACCAGCGAAGCCGATCTCACCGTGGTCGGCCGGCATATGGCGGGGTATTGACCAGGGAAGATCGATGAGCGGCGGGTCCGAGCGGGACGAGCACTTCCTCCGCCTTTCCTTTGCGGTCGCCCGCCGTTCCCTCACCCACGGCAACCATCCCTTCGGTTGCATCGTCGTCGATGCCGAAGGCAAGGTCCTGATCGAAGCCGAGAACGGCTACATGCCGGATCACGACGGCACCGCGCATGCGGAGCGCCTCGCCGCCACGCAGGCCTGCCGCACGCTCGGCGGCGAGGTGCTGGCGAAGGCCACGCTCTATTCCTCCGCCGAGCCCTGTGCGATGTGCGCGGGCGCGATCTACTGGGCCGGCATCGGCCGTGTCGTCTATGGCCTCAGCGAGCACCGCCTGCGCGGCATCACCGGCGATCATCCGGAGAACCCGACGCTCGACCTGCCCTGTCGCGAGGTCTTTATCAGTGGCCAGAGGCCGACAGATGTTACGGGGCCGCTGCTCGAAGACGAGGCCGAAGCGCTGCACGACGGCGTGTGGACGAAGTAGGCGGCCGCCGAGCGGGCCTTGCGCCGCTCACCGAAGGGCCGCCTGAAGGTACCCAGCCCATCCCACAAACGAAGATAACGCCGCGGAGGTTTAACGCGGCGTCATCGTCATTCACCTGAAGAATGTCAGGTGGTTAGAACTTCACAGTGATACCCGAGTAGAGCGAGGATTCGGTGCAGGATCCGGTGCTCACCTTCGTACCACCGACGAAAGTGGTGCACGCAAAGGCATTGTTGTGATCGAGGCCGAACTTGTTCTGCCAGTAGCGATAGGCGACCCAGACGTCGACGAAGTGCGAGTACTTTTCACCCCAAATCGCCTTCGAGGCATCGAGGGTCAGGCGGATCGGCTCGGAATTGAACTCGACCTTGGTCGGATAGACGTTGTTGGCAACGCTGGCGGGAAGCGGCTCGGTGTCGGTGCCCTTCTTGCCGTACCACGCCGCGCGGCCGCTGATCGAGAAATACTGCATGTTCTGCGGCAGGAAGCCGAGGTCCATATAGTAGTTGGTTTCGATAGCCCAGGTCGGCTTGAACGACGTGTTGCCGTCGGCAATACACGGAGCGGACCAACCGGCGCCGCACTGCGAGAAGGAGTTGTGGTTGGCGAACTCCCAGTACACCAGCGGCGCTACGTTGAAGTAGCCCTTGTAGGGAAGGTCGAAGGCGAACTGCAGACCGGCGACAACGTCGCGCTTGGCGGCGCCGAAATACCGGTTCTCAGTGTTGGCATCCATGCCAACCTCGAACGAGATGTTATGCAGCGGGCCCTGGGTGAAGGCCTTGGTGTTGAAGATCTCGTTCCAGCCGAAGGTCGAGCGGAACAGGCCATAAATTTCTGTGGCGCCGGCACAGCTCGTGGGCGTCGCTGCGAAGCCTGCAGCCGGCGACACGACCACGCCTGTGGCAGTACACGGGCCTGCCGGATCGTTGTGGTCCGACTTGAACATCGAAATGGTGAAGAAGTTGGTGCCGTAAGTCCAGGCATCGAAGTGGGTGAAGGAGTAGACCTGCTTCGTCGTCTTGGCGTTGATCACGCCGTTGGTGTTGGTGAACGCACCGGGCTGCGACGCATTGAAGATATAGGAGAAGGTGACGCGGTCGTCGATCACCAGGAAGAACGGAAGATCCGCCGCCTTCTTGGCAGCCTTGACCGGCAAGTCGGCTGCCTGAGCCAGGCCACCGGTAGCGAGCGTAGCAAGTGACAGCGCCGCCGCCGCAATTGCCTTCATACGAAACGACATCCGAATACCCCCAAGTTTGGACACGTAAAAATGAACGTCCCTTGGGTGCGACACTTGCGCCGATCTCCAGGAGTGAGAAGCCTCAACTTGTTTCAAGGCATGCCGCTTGTTTGCACAGAGCACTGCGCTTCACCGGCGGATTTGGAAGGCCAACCTCACCGCCACGCGGTCAGGCGAGAGCGGCCATTGCCGGATAATCCCATTTGATTTCGCTCGGCTTTTCATGTCGATCGGGCAAGGCAGACAGAATGGGCGGAAGCGACTGTCGCGGTGTTCGCAAATGCATACGCGTGATGGCGCGTCTCTGCTCAACTTCACATCAAGCCTGCATAGCGGGTTCCGATTTGGTTTGATCCGTCACAAATTTGCAACAGGCGTCACGCGCAAGCCGGCACTGCAAAGGCTGTTCGGGGGGCCTTTGAGGACGATCGCCGCCTGGGAGAGCCGCGACTCGCCGACACCACCTGGCTGCCGAAGCGTTGAGCAAGGGATGACGCTTTTTCACACCTTACGCGACGGTTCAAACTAGCTCAGTATTGAGGCACTTCATCCCATGCAAGCGCATAAGCGAATGTTGGATCCCACGGCTAACAGCCTGCATTCCGGCGAGTCCCCGCTCCTCAGGACGATCGGGCTCACCAAGCGCTATGGCGATTTCCTCGCCAACGATTCCATCGACATCGACATCTGGCCAACGGAAATCCACGCGCTGCTCGGCGAGAACGGTGCCGGCAAGTCGACGCTGGTCAAGGCGATCTACGGGTTGATCCAGCCCAGCGCCGGCCAGATTTGCTGGCAGGGCCAGCCGATCGTGCAGTCCGGTCCCTCGGAAGCGCGCAGCCGCGGCATCGGCATGGTGTTCCAGCATTTCTCCCTGTTCGACAATCTCACCGTCGCCGAGAACGTCGCACTCGGCCTCGACGGGAAAGAATCCTTCAAGGACATGTCGGCGCGGCTTGAGCAGGTGTCGAAGACTTATGGATTGCCGCTCGATCCCAAACGCGAGGTCTGGCAATTGTCGGTCGGCGAGCGCCAGCGCATCGAAATCGTTCGCGCGCTGATGCAGGATCCGCAATTCCTGATCCTTGACGAGCCCACCGCAGTGCTGACGCCACAGGAAGCCGACCAGCTCTTCGTCGTGCTGGAGCGGCTCAAGGTCGAAGGTCGCGCCATCCTCTACATCAGCCACAAGCTCGAAGAGGTGAAGCGCCTGTGCGACACGGCAACGATCCTGCGCGGCGGCAAGAAGGTGGAGACCTGCAATCCCAGGCTTGAGACCGCCGCTTCGCTCGCGCGCATGATGGTCGGCGGCGAGATCAAGGAGGTGAAGGCGGCCGCCGGCCGGCAGACCACCGTGCCGCGCCTCGTCGTCAACGACCTCTCGCTCGCCCCCGGCGAGGCGCATGGCGTGCGGCTCGAGCACATCTCGTTCGAGCTGAAAGGCGGCGAGATCCTCGGCATCGCCGGGGTCGCCGGCAACGGCCAGGACGAACTGTTCGCCGCGCTGTCCGGCGAACGCCTCTCGAAGGATCCCGGCACGATCGTGATCGAAGGCCTTGCTGCCGGCCATCTCTCGATCACGCAGCGCCGCAAACTCGGCGCGGCCTTCGTTCCGGAGGAGCGGCTCGGCCACGGCACGGCGCCGCGCATGAAGCTTTCGGAGAACGCGCTGCTCACCGGCCACGCCGCCAGCGGCATGGTTCATCACGGCTTCATCGATACTGCGGCCACTCTGAAGACTGTCGACCGCGCAACCAAGACGTTCGACGTCCGCAAGGCCAAGCGCGATCCGGAAGCAGCATCCCTCTCCGGCGGCAATTTGCAAAAATTCATCGTGGGACGCGAGATCCTGCGCAATCCCGCAGTGCTGGTGGTGAGCCAGCCGACTTGGGGCGTCGACGCCGGCGCGGCCGCCGTCATCCGCCAGGCGCTGCTTGATCTCGCGACCGCAGGCGCCGCCGTGCTCGTGACCAGCCAGGACCTCGACGAGCTCGCGGAAATCGCCGACCGTATCGCCGTGATGTTCCATGGCCATCTATCTGCGCCGCTCGCCACCAGCGAGGCGACGCGCGAAAGACTCGGCTTGTTGATGGGCGGCAGCACGCTGGAACCGAAGGAGGCCGCGCATGCAGTTGGTGCTTGAGAAGCGCGCCGAGCGCTCCAACACGATCGCACTGATCTCTCCGCTGATCGCGATCGGCCTCACGATCGTGACCATGGTCATCCTGTTCGCGATCCTCGGCAAGAATCCGCTGCTCGCCCTGCACGCGTATTTCATCGCGCCTTTGACCGACAGCTATTCGCTCCAGGAAATCGCGGTGAAGGCGACACCGCTGGTGATGATCGCGATCGGGCTGTCGCTCTGCTATCTCGCCAATGCCTGGAACATCGGCGCCGAAGGGCAGTTCCTGATCGGTGCAGTCGCCGGAAGCTGGATTGCGGTGAAGACGCAGGGCACCGACGCCGGCGCATGGGTGCTGCCGGTCATGCTGGTGCTCGCCGCCGCCGCAGGCGCGCTCTACGCGCTGATCCCGGCAATCTGCAAGGTGAAGTTCGGCGCCAGCGAGATCCTGACCAGCCTGATGCTGGTCTATGTCGCCGATCTCTTCCTCGACTATCTCGTGCGCGGCCCCTGGCGCGATCCGCACGGCTTCAACTTCCCGACCACGGCCGAGTTCGATCCGGTGGCAACGGTGCCGCTGCTGATCGAAGGCGGCCGGCTGCATCTCGGCTCCATCATCGCCCTTCTCGTCGTCGCCGCGGTGGCGATCCTGCTCGGGCGCACCATCAAGGGATTCGAGATTCGCGTGGTCGGTGCGGCGCCCCGCGCCGCGCGGTTCGGCGGCTTCAATTCCAACCAGTTGATCATCCTGACCTTCGCCGTCTCGGGCGCGCTGGCGGGCCTCGCCGGCATCATCGAGGTTGCGGGTCCGGTCGGGCATCTCCAGCCCGGCATCTCGCCGGGTTACGGTTTTACGGCGATCATCGTCGCCTTTCTCGGCCGGTTGAACCCCCTTGGGATATTAATTGCAGGCCTTTTTCTCGCGTTGACCTTTATCGGCGGCGAGCAGGCGCAGATCGCGATGAAGATTCCGTTGGACGTCACCAAGGTATTTCAAGGCATCCTGCTGTTCTACGTGCTCGCCTGCGATTCCCTCATTCTCTATCGCTTCAAGCTGGTCTTCCCGAACCGACAGGTGGCTCGTGGAACTCATTGAAGCGATCATTCTCGCAGTGCTCGCCGCCTCGACGCCGCTCCTGATTGCGGCGACCGGCGAGCTCGTAACCGAGCGCTCCGGCGTGCTCAATCTCGGCGTCGAGGGCATGATGATCATCGGCGCCGCGTCTGGCTTTGCAGGTGCGTGGCTGACCGGCTCGATCTTCATCGGCGCACTGTTCGGCATCGTCGCCGGCACGTTGATGTCTTTGGTCTTCGCGTTGATGGCGCTCGGGCTTGCGGTCAACCAGGTTGCGACAGGGCTGGCGCTGACCATCCTGGGCGTCGGACTCTCGGGCCTGATCGGCGCCGGTTTCGTCGGCGAGCGCATCACGCCGGCGATGCATCTCAACATTCCCGGTCTCACGGATATTCCGCTTATCGGTCGCGTGCTGTTCGGCGAGGACGCCTTCGTCTATTTCTCGCTGGCGCTGGTCGTCGGCGTCTGGTGGTTCCTGTACCGCACACGGCCAGGATTGATCCTGCGCGCCTGCGGCGACAACCACGTTTCTGCGCATGCACTCGGCTACCCCGTACTGCGGATCCGAACCATCGCCGTGATGTTCGGCGGCGCCTGCGCCGGGCTTGCCGGCGCTTATCTGCCGCTCGCCTATACGCCCTTCTTCATTCCGGGCATGACCGCGGGTCGCGGCTGGATCGCACTGGCGCTGGTGGTGTTCTCGTCCTGGCGGCCAGGCCGCCTCGTGGTCGGCGCCTACCTGTTCGGCGCGGTGACGATCCTGCAGCTGCACGCGCAGGGCTGGGGCGTCGGCATTCCCTCGCAGTTGATGTCGGCGCTGCCTTACCTTGCGACCGTCATCGTTCTGGTCCTGCTCTCCCGTGCGCGCACGGGCGGATCGACCGCACCGGCTGCGCTCGGCACCGTGTTCGTGCCTGACCGCTAACGTTTCATTTCCGCGCCGTGTGCGATGGGGCGCACACGTTGCGGATCGTGGCTTTCCCCTGATGTTTGGAGATTGATGATGAGGAAATCACTTCTTGCGCTGGCTGCCGGGCTCTTGCTTGCCGGGAGCGTCAGTGCAGCCTCCGCCGCCGACAAGCTGAAAGTCGGTTTTATCTACCTCGGCCCGGTCGGCGACCTCGGCTGGACCTATCAGCATGAGCAGGCACGACAGGCCCTGGTGAAGGAACTCGGCGACAAGATCGAGACCACCTTTCTCGAAAACGTGCCTGAAGGCCCGGACGCCGAGCGCTCCATCGAGCAGCTCGTCCGCGCCGGCAACAAGCTGATCTTCACCACCTCGTTCGGATACATGGATCCGACGCTGAAGGTCGCGAAGAAATATCCGAACGTGCATTTCGAGCACGCGACCGGATACAAGCGCAACCCGAACATGTCGACCTATTCGGCCAAATGGTACCAGGGCCGCTACATCCAGGGCCTGATCGCGGCCAAGATGTCGAAGTCGGGCGTGCTCGGCTATATCGGCTCGTTCCCGATTCCCGAGGTCGTCTCCGGCATCAACGCAACGATCCTCGCCGCGCAGACCATCAACCCGAACATCAAGGTCAAGATCATCTGGGCCAACACCTGGTTCGACCCGGGCAAGGAGGCCGACGCCGCCAAGGCGCTGATCGACCAGGGTGCCGATATCATCATGCAGCACACGGATTCGCCGGCGGCAATGCAGATCGCCAGCGAACGCGGCAAGCTCGCCTTCGGCCAGGATTCCGAGATGATCAAGTTCGGGCCGAAGACCCAGCTGACCTCGATCCTCGACACCTGGGGTCCCTATTACATCGCCCGCGTCAAGGCCGAGCTCGATGGAACCTGGAAATCCGAGGACAGCTGGGGCGGCCTCGACAGCCACATGTTCGCGATGGCGCCCTACACCAACATGCCTGACGACGTGAAGAAGATCGCCGAGGATGCCCAGGCCGCGATCACCGCGGGCAAGCTGCATCCGTTCAAGTGCCCGGTCCTTGGGCAGGACGGCAAACCTGTCGAGTGCAAGGGCGGCGCCAATCTCGACGACGGCCAGATCCTCGGCATGAATTTCTATGTCAAAGGCATCGACGACAAGCTGCCGGGCAAGTAGCACGCTTCTTGCATTGCCTAGATCACCTGCTCCTCCCGGAACAGGTTCGGAGGGGGTGGCCAGAAGCACCCGGCACTTGTGGTCGCCCCCTCTTTTTATTTTGCGTGGATACTATCCGGCCTGCATGGCCCGCGCCGCCGAACTGTGGCGCCGGATGAGGTCTGCCACATCAAGGCCGGGGATCGCGCCGTCGATTACGGCCCATTTTCCTGCCACCATCACCCTGTCGGCCCGATGCGCCCCGCACAGCACCAGTGCGGCCAGGGGATCGCCGTGACCGGAGAAGCGCAGCTCGTCCAGCCTGAACAGCGCGAGATCAGCCGCCTTGCCGACCGCGATCTCGCCGAGTTCCGGCCGACCGACGCAGGCTGCCGAGCCCTTGGTGGCCCAGCGCAGCGCATCCCTGTGGCTGACCTTCGTCACCCCGTAGCGTGCACGTTGCAGCAGGAACGCGGCCCGCACCTCCTGCATCAGGTTCGATCCGTCGTTCGAGGCCGAGCCATCGACGCCGATGCCGATGCCGACACCGGCCTCCTCCATCTCGCAGACCGGGCAGCAGCCGGAGGCCAGGAGCTGATTGCTGCAGGCGCAATGACTGATCGTCGTCTTCGCTCTTCCGAGCCGCTTCATCTCGTCTGCATTGAAGAAGATGCCGTGGGCGAGCCACGTCCGCGCGTTGAGCCAGCCGCATTGTTCGAGATAGTCGAGCGGACGGCAGCGAAACATCTCCTGGCAGAACCTGTTCTCGTCCTCGGTCTCGGCGAGATGGGTATGCAGGCGGACGTCGAGCTTGTCGGCCAGATCGGCGGTGGCGCGCATCAGGGACGTCGACACCGAGAAGGGCGAGCAAGGTGCGAGCGCGATTTGCACCATCGCATCCGCGCCGCGCTGGTGGTGCTTGGCGACCACACGCGCGCTGTCCGCGAGGATCGTGTCCTCATCCTGCACGACGCTATCGGGCGGCAGACCGCCGTCGCGCTGCGACAGGTTCATCGAGCCGCGCGTGAGCAGCACGCGCACGCCGAGCCGCCTGGCCACCGCCACCTCGATATCGACGGCGTCTTCGAGCCCTGCCGGAAATACGTAGTGATGATCCGTCGTGGTGGTGCAGCCCGACAGCAGCAGTTCGGACATCGCCACCGTGACACCGAGATCGAGCGCATCTGGCGTCAGCTTCGCCCACACCGGATAGAGCGCCTGGAGCCAGGGAAACAGCTCGCGGTCCATCGCCGCCGGCAGCGCCCGCGTCAGCGTCTGGTAGAAATGGTGGTGGGTGTTGATGAGGCCCGGCAGCACGACGTGGTCGCCGGCATCGAACACCGCGACGTCAGCGGTTGCGGGCGCAGCGCCGGCCGGCACCAGCTCGATGATCTGGCCGCCTTTCACCACGATCCCGCGCTCGGCGCCATCGGCGAGGATAGCCAGGGGATCCCTGATCCAGATCGGCTTTGCGTCGTTCATGAACCTGCTCCTCCTCACATCCGCTGACGACAGGCCTGCAAGGCAGGTACGGGCCTGATTGCGCTTTTGCTGCGACTTGTTGTTGCGACTTGGCGCTCGTCTTGCAAGACTTTCTCCTGGCTCGATTCACTCGTTGGAAGCGTTGGCGTCGCCATGGACTTGAATACCATCACAGCGGTCGCCCATCCGCAAACGCGCACGCAGCTGCCCGTTTGGACGCCAGGTGATGCTTGGCTCGCGGGCGGCACCTGGTTGTTCTCGGAGCCGCAAGTTCACCTGACTCGGCTGATCGATCTCACCGACCTCAAGTGGCCGGCACTGACGGTCACCGAGAGCCATTTCAGCATCGCGGCCACCTGCACCGTTGCGCAGCTCGATGGATTCGCCTGCCCACCAGACTGGTTCGCGGCGCCGCTGATCAACCAGTGCTGTCGCGCCTTCCTTGCTTCGTTCAAGATCTGGAAGACGGCGACCGTCGGCGGCAATCTCTGCATGTCGCTGCCGGCGGGACCGATGATCTCGCTCACGGCTGCGCTGGAGGGCATCTGCACCATCTGGAAGGCCGGCGGCGGCGAACAGATGATGCCCGTCGTCGACTTCGTCACCGGCAACCAGCGCAACCTTCTGGCGCCGGGGGACCTGCTCCGACAGATCGATATTCCGATCGCCGCGCTGAAGCGTCGTACGGCCTTCCGCCGGATCTCGCTGGCGCCGGTCGGCCGCTCGGCGGCACTCCTGATCGGCAGTCTGGATGCCGATGGCACGCTGGCGCTCACGGTCACCGCGTCGACGGTGCGGCCGATCCGGCTGTCCTTTCGCAAGGCCCCCGACGCGAAAGCGCTTCGCGACGCCATCGCGCAGCAGATCACCGACGATCTGTACCACACCGACATCCACGGCAAGCCGCTCTGGCGCAAGCACATGACACTACGGCTTGCCGAGGAGATCCGCGACGAACTCCTCGGAGCACCGCCGTCATGAGCTTCGAGGTCAACGGCAAGCCGTTTTCGCAGAGCCCTCGCGCGGGCCAGTGCCTGCGCACATTCCTGCGCGAGCTGGGCCATTTCGGCGTGAAGAAGGGTTGCGACGCCGGCGATTGCGGCGCCTGCACCGTGCTGCTGGACGGCGAGCCGGTGCATAGCTGCCTGATCCCGGCGTTCCGTGCCGAAGGCCGCGCCGTCACCACGATCGAAGGTCTCGGCGGAGACGGCGGCACGCATCCGATGCAGCAGGCTTTCCTCGATGCACAGGGCTTTCAATGCGGCTTCTGCACCGCCGGCATGATCCTGACCTGCGCCTCGCTGAACCAGGCGCAGCGCACCGATCTCGGCGTGGCGCTGAAGGGCAATATCTGCCGCTGCACCGGGTATCGTTCGATCGAGGATGCGTTGCTCGGCAAGTCCAATATTGAGGAGAGCGTCGAGGCCGGCGCCGCATTCGGCCGCAGCCTGCCGGCGCCAGCAGGCCCCGATGTCGTGCGCGGCAAGGCGCGCTACACGTTCGACACGCAGATCGACGGCTTGCTGCATATCAAGCTGCTCCGTTCACCGCACGCCCACGCGGGGATCGTCGCGATCGACACGTCGGAAGCGCTGAGCGTTCCCGGCGTGCACGCCGTGCTGACGCATGAGGATGCGCCAACCACTCTGATGTCGACCGCGCGGCATGAGAAGGACTGGATGGATCCCGAGGACACCCGTGTCCTCGACGACATCGTCCGCTTCATCGGCCAGAAGGTCGCCGCCGTCGTCGCAGACAGCGAAGCCGCCGCCGAGGAAGGGTGCCGCCGGCTGAAGGTCAGCTACGAGATTTTGCCCGCGCTGGTCGATCCGGAGCAGGCGATGGCGCCGGATGCACCCGTCATTCATCCCGATCGCACCACCGCGAACCGCGTTGCCGACGCCCAGCGCAACCTCGCCGCGGAGACGCATGGCGAATTCGGCGACGTGGCGGCTGCGCTCGCGACATCCGCCGTCACCTTCGAGGGCACCTTCCATAGCCATCGTGTGCAGCATGCCGCTTTGGAGACCCATGGCGGCCTCGCCTGGCTCGATGCTTTCGGCGTGCTGAATGTCCGCACCTCGACCCAGGTGCCGTTCCTGACCCGGCGCGCGCTGTCCGATATCTTCGAGCTTCCCATGGACAAGGTCCGGGTCTTCTGCGAGCGCGTCGGCGGCGGCTTTGGCGGCAAGCAGGAGATGTTCGTCGAGGACATTCTGGCGCTCGCCGCGCTCAAGACCGGACGGCCGGTGAAGCTGGAGCTCACCCGCGAGGAGCAGTTCATCGCGACCTCGACGCGGCATCCGATGCGGGTCCACGTCAAGGCCGGTGCAGACGCGGACGGCAAGCTTACCGCGCTTCAGCTCGACGTGCTCTCCAACACCGGCGCCTACGGCAATCACGCCGGCCCCGTGATGTTCCACTCGCTGGCCGAATCCATCAGCGTCTACAATTGCCCGAACAAGCGGGTCGACGGCACCGCGGTCTACACCAATACGGTGCCGGCAGGCGCGTTTCGCGGGTATGGCTTGCCGCAAACACTGATCGCGGTCGAGGCCGCGATCGACGAACTGGCCAAGCAGCTCGGCATCAGCCCTTACGAGGTGCGCCGGCGCAACATCGTCAAGCCAGGCGACCCCATGCTGTCGCCGCCGCCGTCGGAATTTCACGACGTGCACTACGGCTCCTACGGGCTCGACCAGTGCCTCGACCTCGTTGAGCGCGCGATGCAGACTGATGGTCCGCAGCCGGACCTGTCGCCGGAGTGGCTGATCGGCGATGGCGTCGCGCTGACCATGATCGACACGGTACCCCCGGCGGGCCATCTCGCGGATGCGATGATCGCGCTCAACGACGACGCCGGCTTCGACCTCACCGTCGGCACCGCGGAATTCGGCAACGGCACCAGCACCGTGCACCGGCAGATCGCGGCGACGACCCTTGCGACCACCGTCGACCGGATCCGCCTGCGCCAGTCCGACACCGCCCATGGCGGCCACGACACCGGCGCCTATGGCAGCGCCGGGATGTTCGTCGCAGGCAAGGCGACGCATGCCGCAGCCATGCGGCTCGCGACCGAGCTGAAGGCGGTCGCCGCCGGCGCATGGCTCTGCGACGTCGGCAGCTGCACGCTCGAGGGCGAAGCCGTCGTCAGTGGCGTGCGGCGGATGTCCTTTGTGGAGCTGGCAAAGCTCGCGCGCGAACGCGGACAGCCGTTCGCAGGCGCCGGCAATTCCGGCGGCACGCCGCGTTCGGTCGGCTTCAACGTGCAAGGCTTTCGCGTCGCCGTAAACAAGGGCACCGGCGAGCTCCGGATTCTCAGGAGCGTGCATGCGGCGGATGCCGGCGTCGTCGCCAATCCCATGCAGTGCCGCGGTCAGGTCGAAGGCGGTGTCGCGCAGGCGCTCGGTGCCGCGCTCTACGAGGAGATGGTGATCGACGCGGACGGCCGCGTCGCCAACCCCAAATTCCGCGACTACCACCTGCCCTCTTTCGCCGACGTGCCCCGCACCGAGGTCTTCTTCGCCGAGACCTCCGACACGATCGGACCGCTGGGCGCGAAGTCGATGAGCGAGAGTCCGTACAATCCGGTCGCCGCCGCCCTCGGCAACGCGATTGCCGATGCCACCGGCATCCGCTTCACGGCGCCGCCCTTCAAGCCAGACCGGCTGTTTCCGGCGCTGCATGACAAATTTGGATAGGCCTATTTCGGGAGATTGAATCATGATCAGCGAGGTGCATCCCGTCGACGAAGTCCTGCCGGTCCCGCGCCTGCTCGCGCTCGGGCTGCAGCATGTGCTGGTGATGTATGCCGGCGCGGTCGCGGTGCCCCTGATCATCGGGCGCGCGCTGAAGCTGCCGCCGGAGGATGTCGCTTTCCTGATCAGCGCCGACCTGTTCGCCTGCGGACTGGCGACGCTGGTGCAATGCCTCGGTTTTGCTGGCGTCGGCATCCGCCTGCCCGTGATGATGGGCGTGACCTTCGCATCCGTGGGTCCGATGCTGTCGATGGCAAGTGCGCCGGATATCGGATTGCTCGGCATCTACGGTTCGGTGATCGCGGCCGGCTTGTTCGGCATTGTCGCGGCGCCGTTCGTCAGCCGGCTGCTGCCGCTGTTCCCGCCCGTCGTCACCGGCAGCATCATTCTCGTCATTGGAATCTCCTTGATGCGGGTCGGCATCAACTGGGCCGGCGGCGGCCTGCCGACGCTGACGAAGGTGGTCGACGGCGTCGCCGGCAGCTTTCCCAATCCGGCCTACGGACAGTTGCAGGGGTTAGGCATCTCGCTGTTCGTCCTGCTGTTCATTCTCGGCCTGATCAAATGGGGCACCGGCTTCCTCGCCAACGTCTCCGTGCTGCTTGGCATCATCGCCGGCGCCGTGCTCGCGACCATCCTGGGCGTGATGCATTTCGACAAGGTCGCTGCGGCGTCCTGGGGCGCGCTCGTGATCCCGTTCCGCTTCGGCATGCCGCAATTCCATCTGGTACCAGTTATCACCATGTGCGTCGTCATGGTCGTGGTGATGATCGAATCACTCGGCATGTTCCTGGCGCTCGGCGACATCACCGGCAAGACGGTCGACCGCGAAGCCCTGAGCCGAGGCCTGCGCGCCGACGGCGTCGGCACACTGCTCGGCGGCATCTTCAACACCTTCCCATACACGTCGTTCTCGCAGAATGTCGGCCTCGTCTCGGTCACCGGCGTGCGCTCGCGCTGGGTGACGGTCACGGGCGGCGGCATCATGCTCGTGCTCGGCCTGTTGCCGAAGCTCGCCGCGCTGGTCGAGGCCGTGCCGCTGGTCGTGCTCGGCGGCGCCGGCCTCGTGATGTTCGGCATGGTCGCCGCGACAGGCGCCCGCATCCTCACCTCAGTCGACTTCCGCAACAATCGCTACAATCTCTTCATCGTCGCGATCTCGATCGGCTTCGGGCTGATCCCGCTCGCCGCACCCGGTTTCTTCAGGAATTTGCCGCACGATCTCCAGCCGCTGCTGGAGTCCGGCATCCTGCTGTGTGCGATCGTCTCCGTGCTGCTCAATGCTTTCTTCAACGGGTTGAGCGGAGGAGCTGCGGCGGAAGCGGATGCAGCAGCAGTCGCCTCATCCGCGCAACATGTTTAACTGCCGCGGTAGGTCGAATAGCTCCAGGGCGTGACGAGCAGCGGCACGTGGTAATGGCTTTCCGGCTCGCTGATCGCGAACCGCAGCGGGATCTCGTCGAGGAACGGCGGGTCGGTGAGCTGCACGTTGCGCTCGGCGTAATATTTGGCGACGCTAAACCGGAGCTCGTAGCGGCCGATCGGCAGCGGACGGCCGCCGATCAGCGGCTGGTCGGTGCGGCCATCCGCGTTGGTGACGGCGCGCGCGATCACGCGGCTTTCGCCAAGCTTGGCGAGCTCGACGAGTTCGACACGAATGCCCGGCGCGGGCTTGCCGGCGTGATTGTCCAGCACATGCGTCGAGAGCCAGCCGTGCACTTTCAGCTTGTCGTCAGCACTGACGAGCTGGTCCAGCCGCAGCGCAGCGATGCGGGAGATTTCCTCGAGCGCACGGCGTGTCTCGGTCTTGGCAATGTTCTGCAGTCGCGACTCGAAGTCACGCAGAATGGAATCCTTGGTGTGCCGGCGCGCGCAGACGATATAGGGGATACCAAATTTTTCGCGATACGCATTGTTCGCCCGCTCGAAGGCCGCATATTCGGTGTCCGACAGACGGTCTAGACCAGCGCTGCTCTGCTCGGCAGTCGAGTCAGGCGTGAGTCCCGCTGCGCGCTGGGTCTTGTTCGCGAGGTCGGGATGCGCGCGTATCAACGCCAGCTGCACCTCGGGCTCAGCGCTAGCGATCGCCGCCTTGATCGCGTCGAGCAGTGAATTGATGCCGGCAAACGGACGGCGCGCCGCGGCTTCTTGGGCAATCCAAGGCGAGTCCTCGACCACGTTTTCAAGTACGGCCACGAAATCATCGAAGCTCGCGGCATTGAGATCAGACAAGGCGATCTGTGACATTGCTTCCCTATCCGATCTCGAATGCATCGTCGGCAAGGCCCGCGTGCTTGTCGTGCCAATGCTGTGCGATCTGCAACCGCGTCGGCACCCAAACGCGCTCGTGCTTGCCGATGTAGTCGAGGAAGCGGATCAGGCCCGCCGCGCGGCCGGGGCGGCCGGCGAGACGACAGTGCAGGCCGACCGACATCATCTTCGGCGCGTTCTCGCCTTCGGCATAGAGCACGTCGAAGGCATCCTTCAGATAGGTGAAGAACTGCTGGCCTTCGGCAAAGCCTTGCGGATTGATGAAGCGCATGTCGTTGGCGTCGAGCGTATAGGGAATGACGAGCTGCTTGCTGCTCGCGCCCTTGACCCAATAGGGCAGATCATCGGCATAGGAATCGCTGAGATAGAGGAAGCCGCCCTCCTCCATCAACAGACGGTTGGTGTTGATCGAGGAGCGTCCGGTATACCAGCCGAGCGGCCGCGAGCCGGTCGCTGCGGTGTGGACGCGGATCGCTTCCGCGATTTCCGCGCGCTCCTGCGCCTCGGTCATGTCCTTGTGCTCGATCCACTTCAGGCTGTGGCTGGCGATGTCCCAGCCCGCCTCCTTCATGGCGGCAACGATTTCCGGATTGCGCTTCAGCGCTGTGGCGACACCGAACACGCTGGTCGGCCACTTCCGCTCGCCGAACATCCGCCACAGCCGCCAGAAACCGGCGCGCGAGCCATATTCGAACATCGATTCGATATTGGCGTGGCGCTGGCCGGGCCAAGGCTGTGCGCCGAGCACGTCGGACAGGAACGCTTCCGAGGCAGGGTCGCCATGCAGGATGTTGTTTTCGCTGCCCTCCTCGAAATTGACGACGAACTGCACCGCGACCCGCGCGTCGCCGGGCCATTGCGGGTGCGGCGGGTTGCGGCCGTAGCCGCGGAGATCGCGCGGGTAGCGGGTACCAGTCACTCAGACTTCCTCGAAGCGGATCGGCAGCGCGCCCTTCCACAGCACGCTCTTGCCGAGCGTCGCCAGATTCTCCAGGCCGGAGGTCAGCGTGATGAAATGGTTGCCGGCGAGCTGGCCCATCTTGCTCGCGAAGTGCACGCCGCCATAGGCCATCAGGATCTCGGTCTCGCTGATGCCGCCGGGATAGAGGATGATCTGGCCGGGTGCGGGATAGCTGGTGTGGTTCTCGTAGCCGACGCCGAAATCGAGGTCGCCGAGCGGCATCCACACGCCCTCGCCGCTCCAGCGCACGTGGATGATGTGGCTTTCGAACGGCAGCGCCTTGCGGAACGCGGCGACAGTCTTGGGCGCCGCTTGCTCCTCGAAACGGGCATCGAAGGTGAAGTCGCCGGCGCGGATAACGAGTTTGGTCATCTCATCTCTCTGGATCGGGGGCGGTGGCCCCACGGGGAATTTTCAGGCAAAGAGCACTCCGTCGGGCTTCGCGCAAGGGGCGCGGCCCCTTACCTGCGGTCGTAGGACCAGCCGAAAACGCCACTCCGCCGCGTCTCCGGCTCCGGCTCGGCGGCAGGCTGCGGCGCCTCCCTCAGTTCCGCCTGCGGCGGCGGAGGCGGCACCGGCAGATTTTCGCATTTCATGGAGTAGACCAGCTTGCCGTCCGCGGTCCGCCCGATCGGCGCGCAGGGGTCCGGATGCGCCGCCGATGTTTTTGGGGTCAGCTTGACCTGCGCCACGGCCGGCGAGGCGATCAGCAGAAGGACCAGCAGATATTTCGACATCATTGTCGCCTGAAAACCAGATTTGGTCCATTGAACCGGATTGCGCAGGTCAAGTCCATCGGGGCTACGGGCGCGATTGCCGAATATTTAGCCGAGGCTAGAAAACTGGCTCGCCCCAATGTGATGTCGCGAGCGCTGATATCGGCTGGGCGCGTCGCCATGTCCAGCCGCGACGGCGACCACACAAAACACACATCTCACAGCCGGGCGTCGTCACGGGAGAAAGAAACAATGCAAAGGACTTTCATCATTCTCGGCGCGACGCTGATTGCCGCCGCCACCATCCAGACCGCCGCGGCGAACGACCGCCGTCATGTCCGCAAGGCGCAAGCCCATCCCATCACCCAGTCGGTGCGCGACTCCAACGCCGCGCTGTGGCCGTCGCAGCCGACCGGGCCCGACTGGTCGCGCTATTCCAATGGCGCGATGTCTGCACCCGCGGGACGGTGATATTGAAAGCTTAGAGTTCGGTTACTCCTGGTCATCGCCAATCGTGTCCCGGACGCGCTGCAGCGCGCAGCGTTGCTGCGCAGAGCCGGGACCCAGGGGCGACACGGCGTAATGCGGCGAGATGGGCCCCGGCTCTGCAGCGCACCGTCGAAGGGACGCTGCGCTGCGTCCGGGGCACGAGAGCGGAGCGTGAGGCACGTTCTCTCCACGTCGTCATTGCGAGCGCAGCGACTTGTCCGCCGAAGCTTTAGCGAAGGCGGAAGCAATCCAGAATCCCCGCGCGGCGGCAGACTGGATTGCTTCCGCTGCGCTCGCAATGACGGAGTATGAGGGAGTAGCGCCAATCTTCCAGTCGCATTTTTGAGATTCAGACACGCCTTCGCGTCCTAGCGGTCCTCGCCGCGGCGCTGGCAACCACCTTCTATTTGATCGCCTAGCCGAGGAGCCGCCTGAACCTATGTCGTGTCGGTCAGCATGGGAAAACCGTGCGGAGTCCTCCATTGGCTCAGAGTGTCGCGAGGTCTGCTTCCTGAGGTTTCCAAGGCAGCATCGCCCAGAACCTGCGGCGGCTGGCGTCGCTGGGCGCTCGTCCGCCACCCGCTCGGGCTCTGTGCACTGCGTAGCGTTCCAGTTGCGTAGAGAGCGTCAGGGCCGGCGCATCAAGCCGGTCGTCCTTAGGCGAAATCGCCGAACCATCCATCGCTCACAGCCGACTTTTGCAACGAAATCGGCCAGAAGCTGACGTTGAGGCGCAACACCGTCCAGTTTGTAGGACCTCAGATGAGGTGGAAGGTGATTGCGATTAAGAAGAACACGACCAGTCCGATGCCAACCATCTTGAAGATGTAGGCATCCTCGACATCCCGCCCAAGCCATTCGAAATCTGGCCCCCACAGGACGGTTGCGACAAACCCTAGAACGAACGTAGTGATCACCAGCATCGCGTAAATGGTGCCCATTAATGAGCTTTCATTCGCCTGCGCGATTTTGCGGGATCATATCAACGACGGTCCGTCGCGGCGATGACACCAAATACGCCGATAAACAACCCGGCAAAAATCGAAACGAGTAATACCAAACAATCCGCTGTGACGGCAGTAAATTGCGAACCTAGAACGCGACCTAATAGAAGCATCTTCGCGTTTTTCAGCGCGAGGCAAAGGGCCAGAACCGGACCTTCGTTGCTGGCTTTCTCGCGGATCACAAGTAACGCACAGTATGCCGTATCGCTATCTCGACCTATCAAGCATCCTGCCGTCGTTCGATGCCCGGAAAGCAACATAGCACGGACGACATGGCAGGCGGCCTGCGCGGCTGCACTTGGGGAGTGATCCATAGGCCGAGCTGAACGATCTCTCGTTCATCCACCATACATCCGACACGGCACAATACTTGCTACAGCGCGGGGAGGCCGATTAGTGCGTGCGGAGTTGTTCCCAGATGGGACGAAAGGTCCGGGCTTCAAAGAAGCAGAAGCGTGTTACGCCGGACCTATTGATCCTGGCTGCTGAGCTTGAGAGGCTGAAACGAAAGCGCGCATCAATCCCCGACCTCGAAAAACCCTGGAGCGAACTGCAAGCACTCCGAGAGCAAGTTAGAAAAGCCGAAATCAGACGCCGGCACTGAACGGGCTACGTCGCGGTCCGATCAATACGTAAGTCATCGATCCGTTTTCCAGACTTCAATAGGTTTGTTACCCAGCGAGGCTGCTTACCGCGTCCGGCCCAAGTCTCCGATCCATTTAGTGGGTTTCGATACTTTGGAAGGACCTTGGGATAGCGCCGTCGGGCGCGAACAGTTTGCCGCGTAAGAAACCCAACCGCGCCGCCGAGCTTAGCCAACCGCTCTTCTAGCGCCTTTTGTTTCGCCGCAAGTTTTCCTGGGAGAATGGCCTCGGTCTGGCGGTAGAGATCCCAAAGCTGGTCGATGGACATCTGCGCCAAGGTGTCCCTAGACGGTCTCATATCTTGCTCCCTTTACGGAGGAAACACTGGAAAATTTAGGTTCCAGCATTGGATCTTTTTGTGGTTTCTTAGCGCCTGATCCTCGTCCAGAAATTGACCCTTCGGCGACGACCTGCCTGCGTTCCGCGACATTGCTTCAGCAGCGTGGCAGTTGTTTTTGCCTACACATCATAACGGATCGTGACGCCTTGATTAACGCAAGACGATACCCGCGTTCAGGGCGCCTCGATGCGCTGGAGCCCGCAATGGGTCAAAGGCTGCCTCAAGCCAAGCCGAATGCGCTGTTCGGCTCGCCTCCCGAAAGCTGACACCTCAGTCGTCTGCGCGGAGGGCAGCCACGGGCCACATGCGGGAATGCCCAATGAGCAACTCAAGCCTCACCGCACAAGGTCGGGTGAAGTTCACTCCCTTCAGGCCAGCTAGCTACAGCAGCCCTTGCCATTCTCTTGAACCGGTGGACAGCGATCGGTGCCGAAGGGAACACGCAGCAGTCGCCAGGGAGCGGCTTCAGGCGCTCGCACAGCCTCTGCAGTCATAGAAGAACTGGCAAGCGTCGGTCGGCATGACCTCGGCAGCAGCGTGACCGCACTTGGGACACGTGATCGTGGATGGTCATTTACCTTCAAGCGCGCGGGGGCACCGAGTAAGGAGCTGCCGGCGAGCCTTCTTCAGATCGGTCGCCAGTTTTATCTTCTCTCTCAAAACGAGGATTTCGGAATATTCCTTTTGGATCTCTGGGTGGATGCGAAGTGCTTCAAGCTGCTGGGCGGTCAGTTTGAGAATCGCGGCAATATGCGTACTCTGGATGTGGTGCATGGCAATCAAATCCGCTGTTGAAAAACGGAACGGAAACGATACCGCGAACTGCGGTGCGGCGTCGCCGGAATAAACAGCCAACATTACTGTCGTTTGATGCAGCGCCTTCCTTTCTAGCGGAGCTTCCTAATCAATTCGCGGAGGCCTGCGGCATAATCTTCGATGATGCGCCCTCCGGGCCTCGTCGCTCTCGCGGGGTTGCCCTTTCTGGCTTGTCCGGCGGCTTATCAATCATGGCGTCACACCATCCGTCCGGCGGCAGACAGCTTTGATCTGGATCAATTTTTCGCTCCAGGGTGAGCGCGATGCGTTGGAGTCCGCAATGGGTCAGAATGCGAAAAACTCAACGTGAGCAAATCTGGTCCGTCATGCCTCGGTGAGCGGGCCTCGTGGAGGGGCGCGACTTTGCCGATTGGCCAACACCCAAAACGGCCGCCCTATCCGATCGCTTCTCAGCGCACGCGAGAATTATGTCGAAACATGAGCTAAGGAGCTCAGAGCGGCAGCACATGATTGGTAGTCAAGCCGCACCACGTTGTGGTGTTGCTGCAATCATTCGCCAATTTCGGCGAGCTGCGGCGCAGGACGAAGCACACGCCGCAAAGTGTCTGCTTCCTCCACATGACACGGCAGGTGAAGGTTTCGGAATGTTCGTCGAACGATAGCGCAAATTCGCTGGCGAATATGTAGTACGGCGTGGAGATGCAGGCTCCCAGGGTGCTGATGTCGCGCACCACGCACGGATGGGTCCCACTCAATCCACCAAACGACAGCCGCGCCGCCCGGTTGATCGGTATCCGCTCCATTGCCCGACGTTCGACCATGGCGAGATTCTCCAAATGAGGAGGTAACTTCCAATCGAGCGATCGCAGCGATCGCGATTGCACCTCTACGTTTTCCGATCCCGCCGAGCCCGGAAAACGGCAATATCTGCACGTTGATCTGCACGGCCCAGGCTAACAAGCAGTATTATTGTCTCATTAAAATTAAACCAGACCGCGTGGTTAATCCGCCGACGTTGGTGCCCACCTTACAAGCAAATGAAACCGCTCAAGGACAGGTCTTTTTCCGCAAAAGTGAAGTATTTCACAGCACTTTCACAAACCTGAGCTACTATTAGTTGAACTTAATGGATCATTTTATGTCTCGGCCTGACGACAGTGGTTTTTAAATAGTCATAATAAGGGGTGTTGATGAGTAGGCGTGGTCAGGGGCACAACCGCATGACGGTTCTGCACGAACGCGTTTGGTTTCTAAGATCTCAGCTGACAGAGCTTCAGAACCTTCGCAGCCGGGTTGAGCAAGCCGAGGAACGAAAAGTCGGCAAACGTTCAAAAGTCACAGGTGTCTCGGCGATGCGTCGCCGATTGCGGCGACAGCGGCGTTTTGTTTTCTAGCCGCAAACCGTGGCGACGAACGTGCCGTAGGCTCGCAGCCACGAAAAGCCTTCATCAGAGATCGCTCTGGCCGAAAAAAGCGCCCGCGTTGACTTGTCCGGCTTTGGGTCAAAAGCGGCGGTCGCGGCAAGTGCAGCTCGGCGTCGGTTTACCTTTGTCAGCGGACATCACGCCGCTGAAGCGCTCTTCGGGTTAAGTCATGAACGGACCCCCTTCTCGCTCGGAGAGTCGTAGTCGGATCTCCATTCGGAGAGGTCGCTGTTCTATCCGCGGTTGGTCGGCGGCTAGACCCGTCGGGCGCAACAAATGTTCTTGTTTAGACGCGGTAGCATCGGCAGTAGTGTGCGTTTGCGCGCCCTGCGTGCGCTCTATCAAAGCTTCATCAAGCAAAATGGCCCGGAAGCGCGTGCGCAACGTCTTCTGCGCGATTGGTTATCTCCACAGCAGCGTGCGCAATATGATGCCGAGGTTTTTTCGAAGACACCGGCTCTCACACCGGCCGACGATATCGAATTCATCAGGGCACCATGAGCAATGTTTTGCAGCTTGATGAAGAAAAGCAGCCTAAGATCGGCTGGTGTTTCGTTCCCGAACGGGCTCTGCTAGCTGGCGACGTGATGCTCGCCCAGAAGATCGCGCTCGAAACCGACGAAGCCGCGGTGCTCGCGCTTGCCCACCGGTTTTCTCCGAGACTGCCCTCTCTGCCCCGAGTAGCGCGGCGCGCTTACTAGGCCTCTCATGGGCGGGGCCACCGCTTGCGACAGCGGCAGCCCCTAGCGGCGGAGGCGGCGTTTACCTCCGCGGCTACAGGTAGCCTCAACCCGGCGATCGCTTTGTGCAATGTGATCTACCTGTTAGGCCTTACCCGGCGGCTTGCCGGCGTGTTTCATGACGCGCTCCTGGATATCGGCCATCGTCCTGGCAAACGCTTCGCGCAGCTGCTCTGCGTGAGCTGCGTTCTCCGGTTCACTGAGATATGCAATCTTGATCAGCAGCCTATTCAACGGATAGGTGATGCGTAGATTTTCCGAGTGCCGGGACCGCAAGGCCGTGATCTGCCGGCGCATCTCGGCGAGATCGAGCGTTTCGTGTTTCGATGGCCTCTTCAATATGAACTCGCGCATGGCCCGCAGAGGCCGACGCGCCGAGTATAATGGCGCGAGGGCTCGCCTGCGTGGACCCGAACGGGACAATGTCCGGTGCGCAAAGCTAACGCTCCAATGCGCCGCCGCAAGCAAAGCCTGAGATTAAGATTGATGTCAGCGCTGCGAGTTAATTCTGGAACTGGTCAGCCCTAGTCTGCTCATGATACTTCTGCCGGGCGGCTGAATTCCCTCGGTTCTTGCGAGCGGTACGTAGTGACGATCGCCCGATTCATCCGCGATGACTAAAACTCCGGAATTGCTGGGCCCGTTCTCTTCATCGCTTCCGCCATGAGCTCACGTCAGCGCGTTCAGCGTCATTCAGCCTCCGCGCATCTGGCATATTTCTATGCCTCCGTCATCTAGCGTTATCGTCGTCTCAAGGCAGGAATCCGATTGAACAGAAATCTGTTTGGGAAGCAGATTTGCAGAGACGCTAGCACGCTGGGCAGGAAGCCGTGAGCACGGCTACTATCAAGTCCGACGCCCGTTCCTGCCGCCCGCCGCCCGTTAACCAAGATTATCGAGGCGCCTTAATCTGGACTGATTTGATCAGGACGCTTTGCGGCTCCCGCGTAGGAGCGTGCCACGTGATCAGGACCGTCGCGCTTGGAGTAGTTTGCCTGGCTGGCCTCGGTGCAATTGCCGCGGCCGCAAAGAATCACCGCCGCCGCGACCTGCTGAGATCGTTTTCCCAGTCGCAGCCGGCGACAAGGCCGATCGCCTGCCAATCACCAGCATTCCGGAAACGACAACCGAGGCCGACAAGGTAAGTGTCGTTTACATTGCACCTGTCGAAGATCATCCGGTCATTCCGCCCCAACGCCACAACCCTCAAAAGAAACAAACGCCCATTTGGCTGCTGACTTCGTTCCTCGCCATTGGCACGATCCACACGATCTGAAAACAAAGGCGACCAAGCCAACGTCCAGCGACACAAGACAGGCTAACAGGCGCTCGCCGCGCGGGAGCCCAAATCAGATTGCAGAAGCAAGAAGCTATCGTACTGAGGGACTAGACGGCCTTTTGCGGAAGCTCAACCTTTCGTCTCGGTGCCAACCGTAGCGTCCCCTATCAGAGCCACTGGCTGCAGATGCAACAAATCTTCAGAGTTGTGGAGAACGGACGAAAAATAAGACCATTGCAATACAAGTGGCATTTAATCCGACGCAGTGAGTCGGAGTTCCGAAGTGCCAGACATTTGGTTTCCACTTCTTGCGGCCGGCCTCGTCGCCGCACTCCTATTTTTTGCGTTCCGACGATAACTCGCCCCGCGCACGTGTGGCAATGAATCCTCAGCCGCTGCTGAAATCGCGGTTCCCCGCGCGAGCTTCTTTGACTGTGCAGAAATGCGAAGGTTCACTTCTGAGACTGGAGGTGGACGTGACTACCTGGTTGCTCAGTCTTCTTGTTGTTGTCAGCGTCGGCATTTTGATCGCGCACATTGTCGACGCAATGCGCTCCTGAATGCGCTCGAGAAGCAAGACAAGGGAACGCAGTTTTACTTTGCGAGTAAGGCCGCAAAACGTTCATTGTTTTGACGCCTAATGCGACACCCCCCTAGCGAGAGGAGCCGGCGGGCTGGCTCGGAGACTATAGCCGCTCTGCCGTCTGTTAAGAGCGATAACACTAAAATGGAAGCGACGGCCGCGCCCATTCGCATGTCGTGGGGTCGCGGCGATATCGACTATGGGATCACAGAGCGGAGATACCAGACCCGACGAAGCAGGTCGGCGTTTGCGCTGACGGCTAGCCTGGGCTCACTCACTCGTCTGCAACCCCGCCTCGCTCTGCCCGTTCGCGGATGTGTGGTTATGGAACGATGGGCCGATTGGGTTCACGAGCCTGCCTGTTCTGAATCGAACTAGCAATCCTGTGAACTAAATCACTGCATAATCTTCCGTCGTGCTGTTAGGGTTCATTTATTGATTTGCTAGGATGCTCAACGCAAAAGCTTGAGCGCGACCGCGTCGTGATGTCGGCGCGAGCAAATTTGATCCTGCCGGCTTGTGCGCCATTGTGACGATTCAGGAATCGGATCAAAGTCGCCTTGTAAGAATGTTCATTTGGAGGAAGCCAATGAACGAAACCTTCTTACCCAAGCGTTTGGCCTATTGCTGCCGTTCAGCGCGGTTGAAAACATTCGTTGCGGCCTTATTGGTTGCTGCGCCTGTCGCGCTTGCGTCTGCGCAGAACGTTGCTCCCGCGGAAGGCGCGTCTAGCGGCCAGAATAGCGCTATGCGCATCAATCGGGACCGTGAGGGTGACCCCATTTCGCTCGAAGCCGTCCAGGACGGGGTCAGAAACTTCGAATTGCGCCAGGCGGGCGTTGGGCTACCTAATGCCACGAGCGCGGATGACACCAAACGTCGCGGCTTCGGGCCGACCAAGTCTGACGTGGCGGATCGGTTGGTTCTCCCGGTCGATCGCAAGCCGCCGCGCGATGCACTTCCGCATCGAGGCGCCGAGGCGACAACAGTCCAAACGGAGGCGCCCAACAGGCCGCTGTCTGCGCCAAAGGATCGCCCAAAGCCTCCAGCCGATTATCCTTCGCGCGGCGCGTCGGATGTCCGATCATTTGAGGCCTATCAGCTTGGGTTCTCGGGAGGGACGACGACACCGGCCTCCGGGGTCGACCCGCGCATACGATCGGATTTAGCGGCAGGGGAGCGGGCTGAGACCTATGCCTTTCTGCTGATGGAATCGCTGCCGGACGCGGCCACGGAGCGCATGCTGATGAGCGAGTTCGGGGTCGCATCGCTCGGGCTGCATGGGACAGCACTCAAGGTCCGCGTCCCCCTGCAAGCACAGGCGTTGGAGGGTATTGCCAAATTGCCCGGGTTTAGATCATTGGCTTACCCCTCACCCGACCAAAAATTAGCGCCGGAGCTGAAATCTGCCATCGAGCGTCTCGGCGCTGAGGTGGTTCGATTTCCAATTATTATCAGCCTGTTCGAAACTGATCCCAAAACTTCGTTCGCCGAACGGGTCCAGGCTACGGGTGCGGAGGTCGGTCGCTACGACCCGGTGTTGCGCAGCTATGAGGCTCTCGCAACACCCGACGAGATCCGCATTCTTTCCGGTTTGGATTTCATCCTGTTCATCGAAATCGAGCGCCGGAGCGGGGGCGGACACGATCAGAGCATGGCTACGAATGGAATCGATTACATCCGTGCGTCCGGCTTCCTGGGTGCGGGGACTGTATTGGGCTTACTCGACACCGGCGCCATGTTGGGAAGTGCGGCCGCAACCATGCACCAAGACCTCAACAAGAACGGTTGCGGGATTAATTTCACGAGCGACGCCGCGGGCGTTTGGAATGATCAGAATGGCCACGGCACTCACGTCCTCGCAACCATCTCCGGAACTGGCACTGCGAAAGCGCGGTTCCGCGGCGTCGCAACTGCGGTCGGCTCGCGTGAGCGCATCCGGGTTGGAAAGATCTGGAAATCGACCAACACCGGACAAAACTCTTGGCTGCGGGACGCGATCGACTACATGGCGGACGCAACCAGCTGCGACGCGCCACGGCCCTCTGTCATCAATCTGAGCGGCGGGGCGAGCGGATCGGGACAGACCGGAACCGATTCCGAATCGCGCAAGCTCGACGCCCGCGTCTGGGAAACCCGCCAGGCCTACATCGTGTGCTCCGGCAATAACGGCCCGGGCGCGCAATCGATCTGGTCTCCCGGTGTGGCCAAGAATGCGCTTACAATCGGAAACGTGCAGGACGCGGGATCAAGCCTAGTTGGCGAACTGTCTGGCAGCAGCAGCCGCGGCCCGACCGGCGATAATCGGATGAAGCCAGACCTTGTTGCAACGGGCGCTGTCGTGACCTCCGCGCAGGCGGGAACGACGGACGGTTATACGGATAAGAGCGGATGCAGCATGGCAACGCCCCATGTCAGTGGCATTGCGGCGACGTTGCTGGAGCACTATCCCGATTTCAGAGATCGACCGCACTTGCTGCGTGCCCATCTCATGGCTTCCGCTACGCTGCATTCGGACGAGGTCAGTCCGGCGAACAACACCGGTGGCGGACGCAATGATTTTGGGCTCGGACGCGTCTCCGATTATCAATCGCATTGGGCGCGCCTCGACCCCAATGGCTGGAGCGGCCATTGGGCGTGGATGACAATCACCGACAAGTCTTGGGGCTTCTTCGACATCGACGTGCCTCGAGGTACCAAGCGGGTCGTCGCTGTGCTTACTTGGGACGAGCCCGAAGCGAGCGCAGGAGCGTCACAGGCGGTGACATACGATGTTGACCTGTGGGCCGATCCCGGCGCCCGTTGCACGCCGGACGCAGTTGGACAATGTGGTGGCTGGGCCTCGCAGTCTAATATTGACAACGTCGAATATCTCATCATCGACAATCCGCCTCCTGGCATTCTCCGGCTCAAAGCAATCAACTGGAGAGCTCCCTCATTTGGCTTGCCGGTGGCAATCGCGGCTAAAATAATTCGCGGCGATCCAACGCCTGCGATTTCGATGGCGGCTACTCCGAGCACCACGTCTCCCGCGATCGGCTCGACCTTCACAATCAAGACGACCATTTTCAACCCGAGTTACGAGGCATATGGGGTTCAGGTGTCGGCGGCGGCAGCGTCTAGCGGTCTAAGCCTGCTCGGGGTCTCGACCACCCGCGAGGATGGGGTGGCAATGGATTTTCCAAATGCGGCCAGCCTCACACTTGGAACTGTAACGGAGGCCGATACGCGCTCCGCCATCTGGAAATTCAGTGCCACCTCGCGAGGCCCGCAGACCGTCCGCTTCAGCGGCCGCTCCAACAATGGCGGCACCGTCTTCAAGAGCGTAACTGTTACACCTTGAGCACTCAGAACTGAGTTTGACCAAGTCGCCTGAGACATTCACACTTTGCTGTCAGCCAGAGTTCATGGTCGGCCGACTCACGAATGAATAGTTGTTGACGCCCAGGGGAGAGCACCAGGGTTCGAGACGATAGCCCGAATAGCGCACCTCCCGGATCAGCAGCTTCGGACCAGAAGCCGACCTTCGGCAGAGATTCGTCGGATCGGTCGGTTAACGGATTAGTAACGGCTTCTTGCCAGCCTGCAACCATTGCAGATCGTCGCAGCGGCGTCTTTAGAAAGCATATCGTTTCTCTCAGTTCATACCTGCTCGGTTGGCAGTCTCATCAAGGGACAAGTCCGCTATGTGCAAGGGAATTCTGATTTCGCTTAATGCGCTATTCCTTTTGCTGATTTGCGATCAGTTCTGGTCGGACGGCCGCTATACGGATGTTGCTATCGTGATGGCGAAACACATCAGTCGCTCTTTCGGTGTCTGATGCAGCCAGTTTCCACGAGCTCGAAATGACTGACGCAGATGCTCTTGACGCATTGAACCAGAGAGAATGCCCGGATTGCTGGTCAAAAAAGATGTTATCTGGATTGCGGGTTGAAATTGCGGAGCACTTGGAATGCCTCGCCTGTGAGGCACGCTTTTACGTTGCTCCGCGACCTCCACATGCCTTAGTTTTTATCCGACAATAGGCCCATGCGAGAATCAACAATCGCTTGCCATGGGTCAACAGCGCCTGCCGTCATTGCCGACCATCTGCCTGCAGCCGCGACAGATCGTAAGCTTGCGCTTCAATGCCTCATCTACTTGCTCAACCAGGGCTGTGCCGCGATGTTGTCTGCCCCCGAATTGGGCTAGGAAGGTCTTGCTGCGCGGGACTTCATGGTTCGCGCCGCGTAACTTGACGTTTTACTATCGTCGACCGTGCCGACGCTAAAGCGATCGTAGTCCCCGGCTAGGCTGAGGACCGACGCAGGCGCGCCGATCAATGGCGTAGACAAAACCTTGTCCGACGCTGCCGGCCGGAGAGCGTCGGTCCGCGATGACGGCCCGCCATTGGTCTTCGCCGAAGGCCTTGGATTCTTGGCCGGCGCCGGTGGCGACGATACCTTGGCCGCCGCCGTTGTCGGCCAGGCATTCTTAGGGGTGGCCGGAGTGCCGGCTCCCGTTCGCTCGACGGCGGAGCGAGCGGAAGCGGCGGAGCGACTAAGGTCTGACCTTTGGCGCCGCCCTGCTACCAAACGCCAGCAGACACGAAGCCAACGACCAACAGCGTCGCGCTTTTCATCCGCGTCGTTCAAACGGCTTTAGTTGACCATCGACGCATGATCCTCCGAAGTATCCAGGTCATATGGCGATCAACGTCGACGGAAATGGGAGGGAGGGGCGTCTGCACGAGTCCGGAGCTTATTTTATAACGTAGCGCGCACGGCCCGCTCTAGAGTCAACGCACCGCTCTCATGGACATGATGGACCATATCAGACACTGCCTATCGATCAAAGTGTCGCATTGCCGACTGATACAGGCCAATAGAGCTGACTTTTCTTATCCGGCTCGGTTCGACTAAAACCAGTTGGACACAAAGGGACCGCGTCGATTGTCGGGTGGCTAGTCGAATGGCCGACTATCCAGTATTGCCGGCCTGGAGCGAGGTATCATACTGATATGCAAGGGTCATCGCCAATCAACGAAGGCCTCCTGAATCAGCGCCTCATAGAGCTCGGGTCGATAGCGAGCTTGGCGCCGCAGACCCTTTCGGATCTCGAAGGTTTTATTCGCGCCTCCGGCGACTATGATCTCTTTCGCGTCAATCCTATCCAATATGCGACTGCCAACGGACTAAGTGACGCCGAAGGAATCGAGCTGTTCGTGCACGCCGCTAAGGTTGGCCTATTCGAGATGCAGTGGCTGCTCATCTGCGCCTATTGCCCGCAGGTCGCCGGCACTTTTCGTGAGCTGGACCAGGTTCATCCACGTTTTCAATGCGAATTCTGCAACGCCCTCAATGAGGTGGCGCTTGACGATTACATCCAGGTCACCTTTACCGTCTCGAGTTCGGTTCGCGACATCCTATATCGTCATCCGGGCATGCTGTCCGTCCAGGACTACTATCTT
>NZ_JBVVPR010000054.1:0-46252 GCF_055811835.1 Bradyrhizobium sp. WSM4874 | reverse complement strand
CCCCCCCCCCCCCCCCCCCCCCCCCCCCCCCCCCCCCCCCCCCCCCCCCCCCCCCCCCCCCCCCCCCCCCCCCCCACGACGATATCCGGTCAGCAGCCCAACGACTCACCAAAGCTGGCTGCATTTTCGGGCTTCTGTTCGTATACGAACGGAACTAGGCTCCCCTTCCGTTGAGTTCATCCTGGAGGGAGGCGAATGATGCTGGATCGGCGACAAATCTTGGCGGCGCTCGGGACGAGCGCTCTCGTGGCCCTCGCGCCAACCGCAAGTCTGGCAGCGGCATCGATCAAGCCGGACGATGCATCCGCGCTGCTCGTGATCGACGTACAGAACTGCTTCCTTCCCGGCGGCAGCCTTGCCGTGAAGGAAGGCGAGCAGGTGGTGCCCGTCATCAACAAGATCTCGAAAGCATTTTCGAACGTGGTGATGACGCAGGACTGGCACACGCAGGGCCATATTTCCTTCGCGTCAGTCCACGCCGGCAAGAAGCCGTTCGAGACCGTAGACCTTCCCTACGGCAAGCAGGTGCTGTGGCCCGACCATTGCGTGCAGGGCACCGACGGCGCCGCGCTGTCGAAGGACCTTGCGATCCCGCACGCCGAGCTCATCATCCGCAAGGGTTTTCACAAGGACGTCGACAGCTATTCGGCCTTCCTCGAAGCCGACGGCAAGACCTCGACCGGCCTTGCCGGCTATCTGAAGGGGCGCAAGATCAAGCGTGTGTTCGTCGCGGGGCTGGCGACGGATTTCTGCGTCGCCTGGACCGCGCTCGACGCGCGCAAGGCGGGCTTCGAGGTCTATGTGGTGGAAGACGCCTGCCGCGGCATCGACAATCAGGGCTCGCTCGCAAAAGCCTGGGCCGATATGGCCAAGGCCGGCGTGAAGCGGATTCAGTCCGCGGATATCGCGGCGAGCGCGTAACAGGCGCGACCGAACTGCCAGACCCTCATCCTGAGGAGCGCGCCCTTCGCGCGCGCTTCCTCACCATGAGGATCGATCAGTTGGCCGCGCCGTTCGGCTCGTTGCTGTTGGCGGGCGCAGCCTTGGCGCCGCCCTTGGCGACACCGACCAAGGCGGGACGCAGCACGCGCTCGCCGATGGTGTAGCCGGCCTGCATGACCTGCACGACGGTGCCTGCGGGCACCGACGCATCGGGCACCTCGAACATCGCCTGCTGGAAGTTCGGGTCGAACTTCTGGCCCAAGGGGTCGAATTTCTTCACGCCGTGTTTTTCCAGCGCGCTGAGCAGCGAGCGCTCGGTCAGCTCGACACCTTCGATCAGCGAGGCCAGGCCCGCATCGGCCGCCGCACGGGCTTCGGCCGGAACGGCATCGAGCGCGCGCTGGAGGTTGTCGGCGATGTCGAGCACGTCGCGGGCAAAGCCGGTGACCCCGTAGAGCTTGGAGTCAGCGACCTCCTTGGCGGTGCGCTTGCGCAAATTCTCCATCTCGGCCAGCGTCCGCAGCATGCGGTCGCGCGCCTCGGCGGCTTCCTTCTGCAGGAGCTCGACCGAGCCGGGCTCGGGATCGTCGGGCATGATGTAGGGTTTTGACACCACGGGCTCGCCGGCCGCAGCACTCGTGTCTTCGGGTTGCCGGTCTCGATCGGTCATCGGCTCTCTTTTCGCATTCGTCTCAGGGGGTTTCTGGCCCGGATATCGTGCTTCGGGCGCCGAAAATCAAGCGCCCGTGATCGGGAGAGACGCCGGTCAGCCCCCCAGGAGCCGGCTGACGATGCGGGCAGCGTAGTCCACGGTCGGGATCACACGGGCATAATTCAGCCGCGTCGGCCCGATCACGCCCAAAACGCCGACGATATGGCCGGCGGCATCCCGATAGGGCGAGATGATGGTGGACGAGCCCGACAGCGAGAACAGCTTGTTCTCACTACCGATGAAGATCCGCACGCCTTCCGCGGTCTCGGCCCGGCCGAGCAGGTCGATCACGCCGCGCTTGGTCTCGAGATCGTCGAACAGCAGGCGAACGCGCTCGAGATCCTCCAGCGCATGCAAATCCTCGAGGAGATTGGCGTGGCCGCGGACGATCAGCTGGCGATCCTCGTTTTCGCCGCCCGACCAGCTGGCGATGCCGGCCGAGATCACCTTGTGCGTCAGCTGATCGAGCTCGGTCCGCGCCTCTCCGAGCGCGGTCTCGAGCTCCAGCCGGGCCTCGGCCAGGGTCCGGCCACGGATACGTGCATTGAGGAAGTTGCCGGCTTCGGTCAACGCCGAGGATGGAACCCCCGGCGGCAGCGTCAACACGCGGTTTTCGACCTGCCCGTCCTCGCCGACCAGGATCACCAATGCCTTTTCCGGTTCCAAGCGGACGAATTCGATATGTTTCAGCCGCGCATTGGATTTCGGCGTCAGCACGACGGCGGCTGCGCGGGTCAGGCCGGAGAGCCGCGTCAAGGCCTCCTCGAGCGCAGCCTCGACCGATTGCGCGTGGCCCACGGAGGTCAACTGGCTCTGGATCGCCTGCCGTTCACTGTCATTGAGGTCGCCGACCTGCATCAGGGCGTCGACGAAGAACCGCAGGCCGAGTTCCGTCGGCAGCCGGCCGGCGGAGGTATGCGGGGCGTAGATCAGGCCGAGCTGTTCCAGGTCTGCCATGACGTTGCGGACCGAGGCGGGCGACAGCGGCATGGCAATCAGGCGCGAAATATTGCGCGAGCCCACCGGCTCCCCCGTCGCGAGGTAGCTTTCGACGATTTGACGAAAGATGTCGCGGGAACGCTCGTTGAGCTGGGCGAGGCCCGCGCGCGGCGCGATCAGATGGATCGGATCGTGATGGGCCACAGACGGTAACTCCTCTCAGATACAGGTAATTTGTCTATCCCTGGGGCTTCTGACAAGCGTGGCGTTCGCGGATTGAAAATCGGGGGTGAATAAGGCCTCGATCTTCCCCCTTGCCGCCCACCCTCACCCCACCTACAAGCACCGCCAACAGCCCCTTTCCGAGAGTTTTGGAGGATTTCCCATGCGGCCAAGCCGCCGTGCGCCCGACGAATTGCGCCCCGTAACGCTGGAGCGCGGCGTGGTCAAATATGCGGAAGGCTCGTGCCTGGTGAAATTCGGCGACACCCACGTGCTGGTCACCGCCACGCTGGAAGACCGCCTGCCGCCATGGCTGAAGGGCCAAGGCCGTGGCTGGGTTACCGCCGAATACGGCATGCTGCCGCGCGCGACCTCGGAACGCACCCGCCGCGAGGCCTCCGCCGGAAAGCAGAGCGGCCGCACCGTCGAAATTCAGCGCCTGATCGGCCGCTCGCTTCGCACCATCATTAATCTCGAAGCGCTCGGTGAGCGCCAGATCACGGTCGATTGCGACGTGCTGCAGGCCGACGGCGGCACCCGCACGGCCTCGATCACCGGCGCCTGGGTCGCCCTCGCCGATTGCATCACCTGGATGAAGGCGCGCAACATGGTCAAAGCCAATGTGTTGCGCGACAACGTCGCCGCGATCTCCTGCGGCATCTACAAGGGCACGCCCGTGCTCGACCTCGACTATGCCGAGGACTCCGAAGCCGATACCGACGCCAATTTCGTCATGACGGGCGATGGCCGCATCATCGAAGTCCAGGGCACCGCGGAACGCGAGCCGTTCACGGAAGCCGAGTTCCTGGCGCTGATGGCGCTGGCGCGCAAGGGCGTCGCGCGTCTCGTGGACTTGCAGAAACTGGCGGTAGCGTAGTCAATAGGCCGATGCATCGCCGAATCACCGGAAAGCTCGTCATCGCGACCCATAATCCCGGCAAGCTCGCCGAGATGAAGGAGCTGCTCGCGCCTTACGGCATCGACGCGGTGTCAGCCGGCGAATTAGGCCTTCCCGAGCCGGAAGAGACCGGGAACGATTTCCGCAGCAATGCCGCGATCAAGGCCATCGCGGCAGCGCAGGCGACGAAGCTGCCGTCTTTCGCCGATGATTCCGGCATCGTGGTCGACGCGCTCGACGGCGCGCCCGGCATCTACTCGGCGCGCTGGGCCGGGCCGAACAAGGATTTTGCCGCGGCGATGGCACGGATCGAGCGGCTGTTGCAGGAGCGCGGCGCGACCACGCCCGCCAAGCGCAAGGCGCACTTCGTTTCCGCGCTCTGCGTTGCATGGCCCGACGATCATCTCGAAGAGGTCGAGGCGCACGTCGACGGCACGCTGGTGTGGCCGCCGCGCGGCACCGCCGGCTTCGGGTATGACCCGATGTTTTTGCCCGACGGCCACAGCCGCACCTTCGGCGAGATGGAGAGCATCGAGAAGCACGGCCTGCCGCCGCTCGGTCTCGGCCTGTCGCACCGTGCCCGCGCCTTCGTGAAACTGGCGGAGATCTGCCTTGAGCCGCGCTAAGGAAGCCTTCGGCGTCTACGTGCACTGGCCGTTCTGCCTGTCGAAGTGCCCCTATTGCGACTTCAACAGCCACGTTCGCCATGCCGCGATCGACGAGGCGCGGTTTGCGTCGGCATTCGCGCGTGAGATCGAAACGACCGCGCAACGTTCGCCCGGCCGCGAAGTCACCTCGATCTTTCTCGGCGGTGGTACGCCCTCGCTGATGCAGCCCGCAACCGTCGGCGCTGTGCTCGACGCCATCGGCAAGCACTGGACCGTGGCGAAAGACGTCGAAGTCACGCTGGAGGCAAACCCGACCAGCGTCGAGGCTACGCGCTTCGCCGGCTATCGCGCCGCCGGCGTCAATCGCGTCTCGCTCGGCGTGCAGGCGCTCGACGATGCCTCGCTGAAGGCGCTAGGCCGCATGCACAGCGCGCGCGAGGCACTCGATGCCGTCGCCATCGCGCGCCGCTCGTTCGATCGTTATTCGTTCGACCTGATCTACGCTCGTCCCGACCAGACGCCGGCGATGTGGGCCGATGAATTGCGTCTCGCGATCGACGAGGCAGCCGAGCATCTGTCGCTCTATCAATTGACGATCGAAGAAGGCACGCCGTTCTTCGGCCTGCATCAGGCCGGCAAGCTGAAGACGCCGGATGAAGCGATCGCACGCGCGCTCTACGACGTTACGCAGGAGACCTGCGACAAGCTCGGCCTGCCCGCCTACGAGATTTCAAATCACGCGCGGCGCGGCGCCGAGTGCCGGCACAATCTGGTCTACTGGCGCGGCGAGGAATATGCCGGCATCGGCCCCGGCGCCCATGGCCGGCTCGACATCGATGGTATCAGGCACGCAACCGCCACCGAAAAGCGTCCCGAAGCCTGGCTGATGCGGGTCGAGACCAACGGCCACGGCAACGTCACCGACGACCTCCTCAACAGCGAAGAGCGCGCCGACGAATTTTTGCTGATGGGACTTCGCCTCGCCGAGGGCATCGACCCCGAGCGCTACCGCGCACTGTCAGGCCGCTCGCTCGATCCCAAGCGCATCACGCTGCTGCGCGAAGAAGGCGCGATCACGGTGGATGCAACGGGTCGGCTGCGCGTGACCAGCAGCGGTTTTCCGGTGCTGGACGCAGTGGTCGCGGATCTGGCGGCGTAGCGAGCTGCCGTAGGGTGGGCAAAGCGAAGCGTGCCCACCATTTTTACCACATGTGCAGAAAGATGGTGGGCACGGCGCGCAAAGCGCGCCTTTGCCCACCCTACGGCACCGTCGTCTTGAGCTACGCTCCAAAACTCTTCGGCGAGCCCGCCACGGCCACGCCGCCGCCGGTCGTGACCTTCATTACCGCGAGGCCGCGCTCGTTGGTGCCGTCGGCGCGAAAGCGGAACAGGCCGTCGATTCCGGCAAAGCCGGAGGGATTAGTGAGCACGTCCGACGAAAAGCGCGTCGTGCCCTGCGTACGCGCCAGCGCGGCGACCAGGGCGACGGCGTCATAGGCGAGCGTTGCGGTGCGCACGGGCTCGGCGCCGTATTTGGTGCGATAGCGGCCCGAGAAGGCGCGGAAGCCGGCCGGGTCTGGCGCGGCGTAGAGGCCACCTTGCAAGCTGGAGCTGGCATAGACGCGCGGACTGTCCCACAGGCCGGTGCCGAGCAGCTGGATATTGCGGAGGTTCGCACCCGCCGCGCTCATCGCATCGGCGACCGAGACAACGGCGTCGCCATCATCGGCGATGAACAGCGCATCGGCGCTGCCGAGCTGCTGCGCCACGGTCCGGGCCGGCGTGGCGCGATCGGCGCCGTATTTCTCGAACGCGACGATGCGTCCGCCGCGGCGCGGCACCGCCGCCTTCACCGCGGCCTCGACCACATTGCCATAGGCATTGTCAGGCACGAGCACAGCGACGGAGCGCTTTCCGATGCTGGCGGAATATTCGACGATGCGGTTGACGTCCGACTCCGGCAGGAAGCTCAGCAGATAGACACCGCGGCCGGCGATGCTGGAATCGGTCGAGAACGCCATCACCGAGATGCCGCGCGTGCGCGCGATCTGCGCCACCGCGGGCACCGACTGCGCGAACAGCGGCCCCAGGATGATCTCGGCGCCCTCATCGACCGCCTGCTGCGCACTCGCCTGCGCGCCCTGCGGGCTGCCATTGTCGTCCTTGATCAGGAGCTGGATGTTGGGATTCTGGAACTCGGCCAGCGCCATCTCGGCGGCGTTACGCATCGACTGCGCGGCGAGGCCGGCATTGCCGGATGCCGAGAGCGGCAGGATCACGGCAACCTTCACCCCGCCGGTGCCGGCGGTCGTTGCCTGCTGCGGCGGGCCGGCCGGCTGGGCCGGAGGCGGGGAGGAACTGCTGAACGGATTGGAGAACTGGCTCAGGCTCTGCTGCACGCCGGCGCAGGCCGACAGCAGCGGCGTACCGAGCAACAGGCCGAGCGCGCTTCGCCGGGTTGCCCCCGATATCAGGGGCCCCTGAACGGGAGACTCCTCCGAAAAGGAAGATCTGGGATCACGTGGGCCCGTCATGACAGTTTCTCTTCTGACCGACCGTCGCCAGTCGCTCACGATATTCTTTCCACGACACCAGCCATGGATTCAGGCATATTGTCGGCAAATAGTTAACTCAAACAAAAGGATAATGCCCGCTTAACGCGGCTTCCTCTCAAGTTCTGCTAGCTGTCCGCCGTCCGTCACCCAGCATCAAGGCGGCGTTTCCGCCGCGAATATGGCGCTGACGCTTCATTCCCGTCGGAATGTGATGCCGAATGGATCACATTCCAGTCCTTCCTCGCCCCTTGCCTCGCCCCTTACCCAGGCACGATCTTTTTCCGGGGACCGGTTCCCAGCCTCGGGGATCATGCCTAAGTTCGTCTGATTATGCGCGCAAAGCCGTCCCCGATAAATACACCTGAGACGATGGAGCCCGCCTCGCGCGGTTTCTCCATCGACGCCCATCGGCTTGCGGCGCCGAAGGCCGCGCCGGGCCTGCACCTGGTCGCGACCCCCATCGGCAATCTCGGTGACATCACGCTGCGGGCGCTGCAGACCCTCGCCGGGGTCGATGTCATCGCCTGCGAGGACACCCGCATCACGCGGCGTCTGACCGAGCGCTACGACATCTCCGCGCAGCTCAAGCAATATCACGAGCACAACGCGGAAGCGGCCCGCCCAAAGATCCTGGAGCGGCTTTCGCAGGGCGGCTCGATCGCGCTGGTGTCGGACGCCGGCACGCCGCTGATCTCGGACCCCGGCTACAAGCTGGTGCGCGAGGTCTGCGCTGCCGGCCACGCCGTCTACGCGCTGCCCGGCCCGTCCTCGGTGCTGGCGGCGCTGTCGGTCGCAGCGCTGCCGACCGACCGCTTCTTCTTCGAGGGCTTTCTGCCGGCCAAATCGGCCGCGCGGCGGTCGCGCCTGACCGAGCTTGCGCGAATCGACGCGACACTGGTGATGTTCGATTCTGGCAACCGCGTGCAGGACACGCTCGCCGAGCTTGCCGAGATCATGGGGACCCGCGAAGCCGCGATCTGCCGCGAGCTGACGAAACTGCACGAGCAGATTTCTCGCGCCACGCTGCATGAGCTCGCGCGCGATGCCGACACGCTGGAGACGCGCGGCGAATTCGTGCTGGTGATCGCTCCGCCTGCGGCGGATGCCGAGATGCTGACATCGGATGCGCTCGACGACGTTCTGCGCGAGCAGCTCGCCGCCAACAGCGTCAAGGATGCGGTGGCGCATGCGGTCGCGCTCTCGGGCCGGCCGCGCCGCGAGGTCTATGCCCGCGCGCTCGAGCTTGCCAAAGATCTGCGGGGCGGCGATGGCGAAGACTAACGTTCCGGCGGAACCGAAAATCGCTTCGCCCGAGCGCGTCGCCGCGTTTCGCACGGGCATCTCCGCGGAAAGCCGCGCCGCGGCCTATCTCATGGCCAAGGGCTACCGTATCCTCGCCAAGCGCTTCCGCACGCCGCATGGCGAGATCGACATCGTGGCGCGCCGCCGCAATTTGATCGCTTTCGTCGAGGTCAAGGCGCGCGCGACGCTGGACGACGCCGCCTTCGCCGTGACGCCGCGCCAGCAGCAGCGCATCATCGATGCTGCGCAAGGCTGGCTCGTCGCGCATCCCGAGCATGCGGAATTTGAAATGCGATTCGATGCCATGCTGATTGCGCCGCGGTCACTTCCACGCCATGTGTTGGCGGCATTCGACGCCTCGACCTGAAAGGCAGACCATGAAACTGAACGTCGCCGTCCAGATGGACCCCATCGCCCGCATCAACATCAAGGGCGATTCCACCTTTGCGCTGCTCCTGGAGGCGCAGAAGCGCGGCCACGGCCTGTCCTATTACACGCCCGACAAGCTCTCGATGGTCGGCGAGGAGATCGTCGCTCCCGTTCAGCTGCTCACCGTGCGCGACGAGCCCGGCAATCATTTCACCTTGGGCGAACCCAGGCGCGAGGCGCTCAACGGCTTCGACGTGGTGCTGCTGCGCCAGGATCCGCCGTTCGATCTCGCCTATATCACCTCGACGCACCTTCTCGAACGCATCCATCCGACGACACTCGTCGTCAACGATCCCGCCTCCGTGCGCAACGCGCCGGAAAAGCTGTTCGTGATGAACTTTCCGCAGCTGATGCCGCCGACGCTGATCTCGCGCGACCTCGACGAGATCAACGCTTTCCGCGACAAGCATGGCGCCGTCGTGATGAAGCCCTTGCACGGCCATGGCGGCGCGGCGGTGTTCCGCGTGATGCCGCAGGACATGAATTTCGGCTCGCTGTTCGACATGTTCTCGGTGACGTTCAAGGAAGCCTGGGTGATCCAGCAGTTCATTCCCGAGGTGAAGCACGGCGACAAGCGCATCATCCTGATCAACGGCGAGTTCGCCGGCGCGGTGAATCGCGTCCCGGCCGCCGACGACCTCCGCTCCAACATGGTGCGCGGCGGCGCCGCGCAGGAGACCGAGCTCACGCCGCGCGAGCGCGAGATCTGCGCCACCGTCGGTCCGGCGTTGCGCGAGCGCGGGCTGTTGTTCGTCGGCATCGACGTCATCAACGGCAATCTGACCGAGATCAACGTAACCTCGCCGACCGGCATCCGCGCCATCGCGCGGCTCGGCGGACCGGACGTTGCCGCAAAGCTCTGGGACGTGATCGAGCGGAAGCGGACGAAGTAGGCATTGGCCCGTAGCCCGGATGGAGCGCAGCGAAATCCGGGATGCCACACCATCTTCAGCGGCCCCGGATTGCGCTTCGCTCCATCCGGGCTACGTAATGCATGCGCGGCATCACCTCACCCATCACTAACGACCCATTCACCATGACGCGGCGCGCATCATTCGAACGCAGCGGCAGCACTGCGTGAAACTACGGGGCCAGTGGCCGACCGGCTAACGCGACGTTCACCATCTGCCGAAAGACCACAGCGCGGCCGTCGATCACGTTCGGCCTCGCAACACCGCTTATACTTTTACTGCCTACTCATCGACACGGGGAACCCGCCAGGTGCGGTTCGAGTGCCCCGCGTAAGAGTAGAAGCGTATGAACACCGCACGCATTGTCGTTCTCGTCATCGCACTGGGCGCCGGCGGCGTCGCTGCGTATCTGGCGAGCGGCTATGACAACAAGCCCGCGCCCGTTCTCCCCGTCGCCGAGAAGCTGCCGACGGTCGAGGTCCTGGTCGCCAAGAACGACATCCAGCTCGGCCAAGCCGTGAAGCCCGAGGACCTGCAATGGCAGGTCTGGCCGGCGGCGACCGCGAGCAGCGCCTTCATCCGCCGCGACAACAGGCCCGAGGCGCAGACCCAGATCGCAGGCTCGATCGCACGCGTGCCGTTGATGCAGGGCGAGCCGATCCGCGAGCAGAAGCTGGTCAAGGCCGACGGCTCCGGCTTCATGGCCGCGATCCTGCCGTCGGGCATGCGCGCCGTCTCCACCGAGATTTCAGCCGAGACTGCCGCCGGCGGCTTCATCCTGCCGAATGACCGCGTCGACATCATGCTGACCCGCCGCCTGAAGAATCCTGACGGGGCCGGCGGTAACGACCTCATCCTGTCCGAAGCGATCCTGACCAATATTCGCGTGCTCGCGATCGACCAGGCGCCGAAGGAAAAAGACGGCCAGAACGCCGTCGTCGGCAGGACCGTCACGCTAGAGCTCAAACCCGACCAGGTCGCCACGCTATCGGCAGCGCGCCAGGGCGGCACGCTGACACTCGCGCTGCGCAGCATCGTCGATGCCAACTCGATCGACAGCGCGCCCGAGGACCAGGCGAGCAAGCGGTCCGGCGGAGTCAACGTGATCCGCTACGGCGTACAGGCGCGGCAACTGACGTCACAGAAGTGATGGGGATATGATGAACTTTGGGGATGATCGGACGAGCATGCGCATTCGGGGGAATCGCGCACGCTCGTTCTGGACGGGGACGATGCTGATCCTGGGGCTCCTCGCAGCCCCCGATGTCGCCAGCGCCGCAGATGCACCGGTCGGCGACCAGGCACCGATGCAGGCAACGGATCTCGATCTGTCGCCGGTCGGGACGATCGTGCCGGCGAAGACGCGCTTCCTGTCGCTCGGCGTCGGCAAGTCCGCCGTCATCGATCTGCCGCGCGACGTCAAGGACGTGCTGGTCGCCGATCCCAAGATCGCCAATGCCGTGATCCGCTCGGCCCAACGCGCCTATATCATCGGCGGACAGGTCGGCCAGACCAACGTCGTGTTCTTCGCCGCCGACGGCCAGCAGGTGGCCGCCTACGACATCGCGGTGAAGCGCGATCTCAACGGCATGCGCACGGCACTGCGTCAGGCGCTGCCGGGCGTGCAGATCGAAGGCGTCGGCGACAGCGTGATGCTGACCGGCTCGGTGTCGAGCCCGGTCGAGGCCCAGCAGGCCGGCGACGTCGCCGCGAAACTGGTCGGCGGCTCCGACAAGGTGGTCAACAACATCGTCGTGCGCGGCCGCGACCAGGTGATGCTCAAGGTCGTGGTCGGCGAAGTGCGCCGCGATATCGTCAAGCAGTTGGGCGTCGATCTCAGCGCCAGCCTGAACGCCGGCACCGCGGTGGTGAACTTCAACAATTCCAACCCGTTCTCGGTCAGCGGCGGACCGATCGTCAGCAACAACGGATTAGGTGTCGCCGGCCTCACCAAGGGGTTCGCGACCGTCAGCGCCACGATGCGCGCGATGGAAAGTGCCGGTGTCATGCGCACGCTCGCCGAGCCGAGCCTGACCGCGATCTCCGGCGAATCCGCCACCTTCATCGCCGGCGGCGAATTCCCCATTCCGTCGGGCTACGCCTGCGATCCCGTCACCCACGTTTGCACCACCCAGATCACCTACAAGAAGTTCGGCATCTCCCTGAACTTTACCCCGGTCGTGCTGAGCGAGGGCCGGATCAGCCTGCGGGTGATGACCGAGGTGTCCGAGCTGTCGAACCAGAGCGCCATCACGGTTACCCAGGCGCTGTCCTCGACCTCGACCAACTCGATCACCATCCCCTCGATCCAGACCCGCCGCGCCGAAACAACGCTGGAAATTCCCTCGGGCGGTTCGATGGCGATGGCCGGCCTGATCCAGCAGCAGACCAAACAGGCGATCAACGGCCTGCCCGGCGTCGACCAGGTGCCGATCATCGGCGCGCTGTTCCGCAGCCAGGACTTCGTCAACAACGAGACCGAGCTGATGGTGATCGTGACCCCCTATGTGGTGCGCGCGGTGGCTCAGAAGGAACTGTCCCGGCCCGACGACGGCTTCGCGCCGGCGTCTGACGCACAGACAGCGCTGCTCGGCCGCATGAACCGCCTCTATGGCATCGCTCGCCGCGTCGATCCGATCGCGGGCACGCCGGGCGATTTCGGCTTCATCATCGACTGATGACGAACGGACGGCTTGGGGAACGGGACAAGAGACGGGGCACGAGGGGATGAAGCGATGACGAAAACCATGGCCGATCGACGTCGCAAGTTGAGCGTCGCGCTGACGCTGACGGGGCTCTCCGTCGTGCTGGGCGCCTGCAACACCACCGGCGAGATCGTCACCCAGACAGTGCCGACCGACTATCGCCAGCGTCACCCGATCGCGGTCGAGGAAGCCAAGAAGTCGATCGTGATCTTCGTCGGCAAGGCTCGCGGCGGCCTCTCGGCCGCGCAGCACGCGGACGTCGCCGGCATTGCCCGGGACTGGGTGCGCGAAGGCACCGGCTCGGTCGTCGTCGACGTCCCCGTCCACGCCGCGAATTCGCGCGCGGCGGCAGCGACCTATCACGAGATCCGTTCCGTGCTCGCATCCGGCGGCGTACCCGCGCGTGCCATCGTCCAGCATCCCTATCGGCCCGAGGATCCCGGACTGCTGCCCACCATCCGCCTGAGCTATTCCCGGATCGCCGCGGTCGCCGGCCCCTGCGGACTGTGGCCGGAAGATATCGGCCCCTCCATCCTCGACCCCGGCTACAACGAGAACCGGCCCTATTTCAATCTCGGCTGTGCCAACCAGCGCAACCTCGCGGCAATGATCGACAATCCGGCCGACCTCGAGCAGCCGCGGTCCGAGACGCCGGCCTATAACGCACGGCGTGACATGGCCTTCGAGCGCTATCGCAAGGGGACGCCGATCGCGACCATGAATCCAGACGCCGACAAGGCCAAACTCAGCGACACAGGCAGATGACACGCGTCCACGACGAAGAAGCGGACGATCCGCAGCACCCCGAGGAACATATTGCGCCGGTTCCTCGCATCTCCGTGCAGGCCTTTTGCGAGACCGAGCAGACGCTCGCCGCGGTGACCGCGGCCGGGCAGGATCGCCGTCTCGCCAAGGCGCATCTCACCGCCAAGGACGGTGGCCTCGCTGCGGCCATCGAAGTCTATGAAACGATGCCGACGCCGAACGTCATCGTGATCGAATCCGACGGCACGCGCGACATCCTCGAGGGCCTCGACGATCTCGCCGGCGTTTGCGATCCCGGCACCCGTGTGGTCGTGATCGGCAATCCCAGCGACACCGCGCCCTATCGCGAGTTGGTCCGCCGCGGCGTCAACGACTATGTGGTGGGACCGGTCGAAACGCTCGACGTCGTCCGCTCGATCTGCAGCCTGTTCTCGGCATCCGAAACCATCATCACTGGCCGCGTCATCGCGGTGGTCGGCGCCAAGGGCGGTGTCGGCGCCTCCACCGTCGCGCACAATGTGGCCTGGACTATCGCCCGCGACCTCGCGCTCGATTCCGTCGTGATCGATCTCGACCTCGCCTTCGGCACCGCGGGTCTCGACTACAACCAGGACCCGGTGCAGGGCATCGCCAATGCGGTGCTGTCGCAGGATCGGCCGGACACGGCCCTGATGGAGCGCCTGCTCTCCAAATGCACCGAGCGTCTCAGCCTCCTTGCTGCGCCCGCCACCCTTGACCGCGTTTACGATTTCGGCGCGGAGGCCTTCGACGCGGTATTCGACACACTGCGCATGACCACGCCCTGCATCGTGCTCGACGTTCCCCACCAATGGTCGGGCTGGACGCGGCGTGCGCTGGTCAACGCGGACGACATCGTGATCGTGGCCGAGCCCGATCTTGCGAACCTGCGCAACACCAGGAACATGCTGAGCGTGTTGAAGGCGGCGCGGCCGAACGACCGGCCACCGCTCTACTGCATCAACCAGGTCGGCATGCCCAAGCGGGCGGAGATCGAGGTCAAGGCATTCGCCAAGACCATGGAGAGCCAGCCAATCGCGGTGATCCCGTTCGATTCGAAGCTGTTCTCGACCGCGGCCAACAACGGCCAGATGATCGCGGAGGTCTCCAAGAGCCACCGCACCACCGAGCTGTTCCAGAACATGGCGAACCGCCTCGCCGGGCGCGGCGAAGTGAAGAAGCCGAAGCGTTCGCTGCTCGGGCTGCTGCTGAAGAGGCTGAAGGGCAGGTCGGGACGCGCGTCAGCCCCGCATCGCAAAGCGTCCTGACCAAGGCGTCCTGACACGCGCGCGGGCGGGTTACTTCTCGGCCCGCTGCTGCTTCTTCACCAGCAACTGCCGCAGCGCCGTGACCTTTGCCGCCGCCTGATCCGGCGGCAGGTCCGCCTTCACCATGGTTTCGGCCTCGGCCTGCTTTCCTTGCAGTCCCAGCACGAGCGCGAGATTGGCGCGCACGCGGGAATCAGCGGGATTGCGCTCGTGCGCCCGGCGCATCGTTTCCTCTGCTCGCGGCAGATTGTTCTGCAGCATGTAGGACAGCCCGAGATTGGACAGCACCGACGGCTCCTCCGGCACGATCTTCAGCGCGGCGGCGTAGTATTGCTGGGCCTCCTCGTTGCGACCGAGCTGATCGAGCGCGGCGCCCTGCGCCGACAGGATATGCCAGTCGGGATCCTCGGGCGAATGCGCCCGACCGAGGACGTCGAACGCCTGCTGGAAACTGCCGCTGTCGGCGAGCGCGCGGCCATAGCCCGCGAGCAGCGCCTTGTTGGTGGAATGGGCGAGCACGGCCTGCTCCAGCACCGCGAGCGCCTGCGCGCGCTGGCCAGTCTGGCGCAACGCCTTGCCGTATTCGAGCGCGACGTTGGGATCGCCAGGCTTGGCGCGATAGCGCTCGCGCAGCGCATCCATGTCCGGCTTTGCTTCCGGCTTGGCGTCGGCCCTGCCGGCCGTGTCCGACTTTCCGCCGAGCGCGCCGGTGATGTCCTCGATGCCGGTAGTCTGACAGCCGCCGAGGGCCAGGATCAGAAGCGCGGAAAACAGATATCTCGCCGGAGGAGAGGCGACAGACAAACGCTTGGACATACTCTGATCACTCGGCGACTGATCAGAGATGCTTACCGATTAACGCTAAAGTCCCGTTAAGGCGGGGCGCTTCCGTAGCTCAGTCGGTGAATTCAGCGCCGAACTCGCAGCCGATGCGCCAGCGCAGGCGGCACTGGCGGGAATAGTCGGGCGCGAAGATGATGGTGAATTGCGGCGGCACTTCCAGAAATTCCGCGACGACTTTCACGCCGCCATCCGAAATATCCGTGATCGTGCAGTCCCGCGGCAGCGAACCCGCGCCAAAATGAATCTTGGCGAGCCGCGTGCACATCCGTCGTTCGCTTCTCCGGCGATTTGCAAGCATTTGAATTGTTCACCCGTTAGACCACGGCCCATCCCGCAGCCCTAGGAGTAGCGGACATTCGTTGGAATGTGCTGAGCGGAGCAGTTTGCATTCGAGGCGTAGTGTCTTCGTCGTGTTTACGATGGGTTAGGGTCTTGCGGCCCCCCTCGACACGTTCCCGTATTGTTCTTGCCAGAAGTGGCCCGCTCTGCTACCCCTAATTGTGCAAAAGGGCAGGCTGGTTCGGGCATGGTTCAGCGGGTTTCTACCGTCGCCTTTGAGGGGATCGAGGCCCGCGCGGTCGACGTGCAGGTGCAGGTCGCGCCGGGTCTGCCGGCTTTCGCGATCGTAGGGCTCCCGGACAAGGCGGTGTCGGAAGCGCGCGAGCGGGTCCGCTCGGCGCTGATCGCCTCGGGGCTGGCGCTGCCGGCGCGGCGGATCACCGTCAATCTCGCGCCCGCCGATCTGCCCAAGGAGGGCAGCCATTATGACCTGCCGATCGCGCTCGGGCTGATGGGGGCGATCGGCGCGATTCCACCGGATGCGCTGACCGGCTTCACCGTTCTGGGCGAGCTTGGCCTCGACGGATCGATTGCGCCCGTGGCCGGCGTTCTTCCCGCCGCGATCGGCGCCAACGTGCGCGAGGAGGGGCTGATCTGTCCGGCGGCTTGCGGCTCGGAAGCGGCGTGGGCGAGCCCGGACATCCAGATCATCGCCGCAAGTTCACTGATCCAGATCGCCAACCATTTCAAGGGAACGCAGGTGCTGTCGCGGCCCGTGCCGAAGGTGCACGAAGCCGCAGCCTCGCCGCTCGACCTGCGCGACATCAAGGGACAGGAGAGCGCCAAGCGGGCGCTGGAGATCGCGGCCGCCGGCGGCCATCACCTGCTCATGATCGGCGCGCCCGGCGCCGGCAAATCGATGCTGGCGGCACGCCTGCCCTCGATCCTGCCGCCGCTGTCACCGGGCGAGTTGCTCGAGGTCTCGATGATCGCCTCTGTTGCCGGCGAGATCGAGGGCGGCGCGCTGACGGCGCGGCGGCCGTTTCGCTCCCCGCATCATTCCGCCAGCATGGCCGCGCTTACCGGCGGCGGCATGCGCGCGCGGCCCGGCGAGATCTCGCTCGCGCATCAGGGTGTGCTGTTCCTCGACGAGCTCCCCGAATTCGATCCGCGCGTGCTGGATTCGCTGCGCCAGCCGCTGGAGAACGGCGAAGTCTCGGTGTCCCGCGCCAATCACCGCGTCACCTATCCCGCACGCTTCATGCTGATCGCGGCGATGAATCCGTGCCGCTGTGGCAATGCGTTCGAGCCCGGCTATGCCTGCAAGCGCGGCCGCATCGATCGCTGCACCGGCGATTACCAGGCCCGCATCTCGGGGCCGCTGATGGACCGCATCGATTTGCGCATCGAGGTTCCCGCCGTGACCGCGGCCGATTTGATCCTGCCGCCGCCGGCGGAGGGCTCTGCCGAAGTCGCCGCGCGCGTGGCCGCCGCGCGCGACATCCAGCTCGCGCGCTACGCTAATGCCGGCCTGCCGAAGGTCCGCACCAATGCCGAAGCCCCGGCCTCGGTGCTGGAGGAGATCGCCAAGCCGGATGCGCAAGGCCAGAAGCTGCTGCGCGACGCCGCCGAGACCATGCGGCTGTCGGCGCGCGGCTATCACCGCGTGCTGCGGGTGGCGCGCACGCTTGCCGATCTCGACGGCGCCGACAGGATCGGCCGGCTGCATCTCGCCGAGGCGCTGTCCTACCGCGCACTCGCAGAGGATGTGCGCCAGTTGGCGTGATCATCCAGCGCATCAACCCGGCGGTAACGAGTTTCCTTTACGCTCTGCAAACCATAAGGCCCATCAGTTCCCGCCATGAGTTTCCCCAGGGCCCGGCGAGTAGCGTGTCATGTTGCGTTTCAAGATCCTGGCCTCGGTTGTTCCCCTGTTGGCGGCCGCGGTGTTCGCGCGCAGTGAGATCGGATCGGTCTCGCATCCCTGCATCGTCCTCGGCGACACCTCGGTCGAGCTGACGTCGCTGTTCTGGACCGCCGGCATGCATGTCGCCTTCACCGATGATCCCGCGCGCGCCACGGTGCGGGTTCAGATCACCGAGGACGCGGACGCTGCCGACTTCGCCGTCGTCGACGACGGGCCCGGTTCGGAATCGGAATCCTGCCAGGCCAACCCCTCGACTCGCCTGATCTCGATTGCCGCACAACCCGTCGACGGCGGTCAGGTGGTCTATCTCTCCACCGAGGGGCCGGCGGATTACCGCATCTATGTCCGCTCGAAGACGTTCTCGCAGCGCGAGGCGGCGGCGCTCATCGTCGGCGCCCGCGGCGGCCACCGCCATCTCCAGGCCGCTTCGCTTTGAGCCCCCTCGCTTGGCGCCGTTAACGCATCGTCAACCCTGTTTGGAGGCGGTCGCAGGGCATCAAACTGTTCGCAAGCTCGGCGGCACATCGTCGTTTACAGCGAGCACAGCGTTTTAAGAAAAGAGTCGGGTCGGTGGCGATGGATCGGACGTTCCGGATCAAGGTGCGCATGCGCCGCTTCAGGCGACAGTACCCCAGAAGCGCCTTCGCGATCCGCTCCTTCATGATCTTCTCGGCGACCTTCGGCGGCGCCTATGGGTTTGTCTCGGGCAGCCGGTCCGAGACGTCCGGCTACGATCCCAATGCGTTTGCGATCGGCGTCAGCTTCCTGTTCGCGCTCGCCTGCCTCGGCCTCGCCACGCTCAGCATGCGCCTGCGCTTCGTCAACAAGCGCATGCGTGCGCTGGCCGCCCACAACGAAACGCTGATCGACCGCAATTGGGAGCTGAAGGAGGCCGAGGAGCGCGCCCGCAGCCTGTTCGAACAGCAGGGCGATCTGATCGTGCTGCGCGACACAAGCGGCCGCATCACCTTCGCCAACGACGCCTATTGCGCGCTTGCCGGACAGGCGCGCGGCGCGCTGGTCGGCACGCGCTTTGACTTCGATGTACTGGAGCAGGGCGACAGCGCTCGCGAGAGCAACGGCACGCGCATTCACGACCAGAAGATCGCAACCCAGCTCGGTGCGAGCTGGATCGCCTGGCGCGAAGGCTATGTCCGCCTCGACGCCGGCCAACCCGCCGAATTGCAGAGCGTCGGACGCGACGTCACCGACCGCACCGAGACCGAGCGTGCGCTGTCCGACGCCCGCGACCAGGCTGACGCCGCCAACCGCGCCAAATCGCGCTTCCTGGCGATGGCGTCGCACGAGATCCGCACGCCGCTCAACGGCATCATCGGCATGGGCGGGCTGCTGCTCGACACCACGCTGACGCCGGAGCAGTCGACCTACGCCAAGGCCGTGAAGACCTCCGGCGAAGCGCTGATGGCGCTGATCGAGGAGTTGCTCGACTATTCCAAAATCGAAGCCGGCAAGCTCGATCTCGAGCAGCGACCCTTCGCGCTCTCGACCCTGATCGAGGACATCACCGAGCTGCTCGCGCCGCGCGCGCAGGCAAAGCAGCTCGAGATCGCCGCCTATGTCGACGAGCGGCTGCCGCTCGAAGTGGTCGGCGATGCCGCGCGGCTGCGCCAGGTGCTGCTCAACCTCGCCGGCAACGCCATCAAGTTCACTGCGAGCGGCGGCGTTGCGCTGATCGTCGAGCCCGGCATCTGGCCGAACGAGATCAGTTTTCTGGTGCGCGACACCGGCATCGGCATTGCGCCGGAAGCGCAACAGCGCATCTTCCGCGAGTTCGAGCAGGCCGACGAACGCGTTGCCCGCACTCATGGCGGCACCGGCCTCGGTCTCGCCATCAGCGAGCGCATCGTCAAGCGCATGGGCGGCCGCATCACGCTCACGAGCGAACCGGGCGAGGGCGCGACCTTCGAGGTCGCGGTCCCGCTGGCGTCATCCGCCGTCGGCGCGGAACAGACGGCGTTCCCGAGTCCCGATCTCGCGGGCAAGTCGATCCTGCTGATCGCCGACGGCATCGAGGCCTCCCTGATCGCGCGGCGGCTGGAGCGCTGGGGCGGCCAGACCTGCATGGTGACGGACGCGACGGTGGCGGAAGCGCTGCTGCCCGAGCGCTCATGGCATTCGGTGCTGATCGATCGCGCGCTTGGCGCTGCCATCGCCGACCGTCTCGGAGAAGCCGCACGCATGCACGCGACGCAACGCCTCGTGCTGCTGACGTCGGGCTCGCGCCACGAGAAGCTCTCGCCGGCCTTCACCGGCTTCCTGGTGAAGCCGCTGCGCGCGGCCTCACTCGCCGCACGCTTGACGCTGCCACCCGAGGTCGCCTCGCCCGATCTCGCGCCGGAGCCATCGACCCCATCCATCGGCGCGGTACCGGCGAAAGGTCTGTCGATTCTCGTCGCCGAGGACAATGAGATCAACGCGCTGTTGATGCGCTCGCTGCTGACGAAACTCGGCCACCGCGTTGTCATCGCCGTCCATGGCGAGGCCGCGCTGGAATCCTGGCTCGGCGCGGCATCGGCCGGCACGCCCTATGATCTCGTGCTGATGGACATCCAGATGCCGCAGCTCGACGGCATCGAAACGACGAAACGAATCCGTGCGCATGAGGCCGCCACAGGCAGCCACCACACGCCGATCCTCGCGCTCACCGCCAATACGCTGGTGGAAGATCGCTATGCCTGCTTTGAAGCGGGCATGAACGGGTTTCTGATCAAGCCGCTCGATCGCGAGAAGCTGGAAGAGGCGCTGGCCGGACTGGCGGCGGCGCGGCAGCTGGCGGTTTGACCGGGATTCCGTAGGAACTCAATCCCGGCCGGCAATCGACAATTGAAATCGACCGCGTCGCGCGTCACCATCCTCTGGGGCATTTTGAACAGAGGATTTCGCATGAACGTGCTGTGCTGCCTCGCTTTCGTGATCCTTCTCTGTGGTTCCACTCACGCCACCGCGGCCGCCAGCCCGGAACTGATCGCCTCGCTCAAGCAAGGCGGCTACGTGCTGGTGTTTCGCCACACCGCCACCGACGACAGCCAAAAGGATCTTTACCCTTTCAAATTCGACGACATGAGCGCCCAGCGTCAGCTCAGTGAGAAGGGTCGCGACATGGCGCGCCAGATCGGGGCGGCCATCAAGGAACTCGCGATCCCGATCGGCGACATCTACACCAGCCGGCTGAACCGCGCGATCGAGGCGGGGAGACTGATCTCCGGCCGCGAGGTCAAGCCGATCGATGCGTTGACGGACAGCAGCAACGCGAATGAGTCGGGCATGGCAAATCCGACGGGTGCAAATGCAAAGGCGGGCCAGGCCGTGCGGCAGCTCGTCGACGCGCCGCCAAAGGCCGGCACCAATACCTTCCTGGTCACCCACAAGACCAACATCGCCGATGCCTTCGGCAAGGATGCCGGGGACGTGCAGGAAGGCGAAGCTTTCGTCTACAAGGCCGGCAGCTCGGGTCCCGCAACCCTTGCAGGACGCATCAAGCTTGCCGACTGGACTGCGAAAGCAGACAAGTGACGGCCCGGACATCAGTCCGGATCATGCTTTGGCAACAGAAGGGCTGGCGAACCAGTGAGAACATCGGAAGACCGCTCATTCCTCATCTTGCTTGCCGCGGTCTCCCTTGCGTTCGGGTGGGTGCTTTGGCCGTTCTCCGGCGCGCTGTTGTGGGCCACGCTTCTAGCGATCATCTTCGCACCACTCTATCGACGCGCCCTGGAAACCCTTCCGGGAAGGCGCAACTTGGTCGCATCGTTCACTGTCGTCGTCGTGATCGTCATGGTCCTCATCCCCGTGGCGGTCGTCATCGCCTCGCTCATCGATCAGGGTGGGGAGCTGTATCAGCGCGCGCAGACTGGGGAGATCAGTTTCGCTCATCCCCTGCAGCAGCTGAAATCCGCGCTGCCCGGTTGGGCCGCTTCCCTGGCGGATCGCTTGGCCGGCATCGACTTTTCGGCCCTGAAGGAACGTCTGTCGAGTCTGGTCGTCCCTGCCGGCCAACAGCTGGCGGGGCACGCCATCAACATCGGTCAGTTGACGCTGGAGTTCGTCGCAAGCTTGCTCGTGATGTTGTACCTGCTGTTCTTCCTGCTCCGCGATGGTGACGAGCTCAACGCACGGATCCGTGACGCGCTCCCGCTGCGGCCGAGCCACACCACCGAGATTCTGAATGCGTTCACCCTCGCGGTTCGCGGGATGATCAAGGGGATCGTTCTCGTTGCCCTGATTCAGGGAGCGCTTGGCGGGCTGATTTTCTGGCTGCTCGGCTTGACGGCGCCGCTGCTCGCGGGCGCCCTCATGGCGCTGCTCTCGCTCCTGCCCGTGCTCGGCTCCGCCCTGGTTTGGGTTCCGGTCGCGCTCTATCTGCTTGTGGCAGGCTCAGTCACGAAAGGGATCATCCTGCTCGCATTCGGAACCTTCGTGATCGGTCTTGCGGACAATTTTCTCCGCCCGATCCTGGTCGGCCAGTCGATCCAAATGCCGAGCTATGTCGTGCTGCTCGCCACCTTGGGCGGCCTTGCGGCTTTCGGAGCGAACGGGTTCGTCATCGGCCCACTCGTCGCGGCGATGTTTCTCACGACGTGGCACATCTTCATCGGCTCGAAAGCGCGACAGGAGACCCGGAAATGACGGTCATGTCGAGCGACGACCCGGCGGTCAGCCGAGCGCCGAATTCGGCCGACGCCGAATGCTAGGCGGCGTGAGCAGCAAAGCGCGGCGCGGACAGCTTGGCCGGCGGCACTGCCGTGCCCTTGAATTTGGTGTCTGCCTGGACCGCGCGCTTGCAATGCGGACACACGAAGAGATGCGCGATGATCGGGGTCGGCTCGTCCGCCAGCAGCTCGGAACGGAACCACTTCATCTCGATATGGCAGTCCGGGCATATCGGTGCTTCGAGATGCTCGGCAGCGCTTCTGAGACGATCAACCATGGGGCCCGTGTGCGTTTCCGAAAGCCATAACCAACTACCCCTCGCCGGTCTGCAACAAAAGATACTCAGCCCGAAATTTAACAAAGAGCCGCGTTCATCAAGGCGGTTACAGCCGCCTCAGCGCCACGCTCGACACCGTGTGGTCGGCGCCCTTCTTCAGGATCAGGGTCGCGCGGGGGCGGGTCGGCAGGATATTGTCCTCGAGATTGGCAAGGTTGGTGCGTTCCCAGATCGCGATCGCGGTGGCGGTGGCCTCCTCGTCCGACAACAGCGCGTAGCGGTTGAAGTAGGATTTCGGATTCGTGAACGCGGTGTCGCGCAGCGACAGGAAGCGCCGGATGTACCACTGCCGTAGCGCGGCCTCGTCGGCGTCGATATAGACCGAGAAATCGAAGAAGTCGGACACCACGGGCACGGCCTTGCCGTCACGCGGCAGCTTGCCGGTCTGCAGCACGTTGACGCCCTCGACGATCAGGATGTCGGGCTGGTCGATCTCGGCCCACTGGTTCGGCACGATGTCGTAGGTCAAATGCGAATAGACCGGCGCGCGCACATGGCGGCGGCCGGCCTTGATGTCGGAGAGGAAGCTGAGCAGCAACGGCAGGTCGTAGCTCTCCGGAAAACCCTTCTTCTGCATGATGCCCTGCCGCTCCAGCACGGCGTTGGGGTACAGAAATCCGTCGGTGGTGATCAGCTCGACTTTGGGGCGCGGCGACCAGCGCGCCAGCAGCGCCTGAAGCACGCGGGCCGTGGTGGATTTTCCAACCGCGACCGAACCGGCGACGCCGATGATGTAGGGCATCTTGCGGTCGCGGATGTTGAGGAACTGGCGCTCCGCGTAATAAAGCCGCTGCATCGCATCGACATAGATCGACAGCAGGCGCGACAGCGGCAGGTAAATGTCCTCGACTTCCTGCAAGTCGAGGCGGTCGTGCAGCGAGCGCAGCCGGTCGAACTCGCCCGGCTCCAGCGTCATCGGCGTGTCGTCGCGGAGTCGCGACCACTCCTCGCGCGTATAGACGCGGTACGGATTATACTGCTGCTCGGGTGCGCGGATATCCATGACGCGATTCTCCACCTCGGCTAGCTGCCGCCCTTGCGCGACGCCTTTTCTTCCAACCCTGACATATTGGTCCGCTTGTCCAATGCGGCCTCGACCTCTTCCAGCTTTACGCCGCGGGCCTTGAGCAACACAAGGAAATGGTAGAGCAGGTCGGCACCTTCGGCGATCAGATGCGCGCGATCGTTTTCGACTGCTGCGATTACGGTTTCGACTGCCTCCTCACCGAACTTCTTGGCGCAATGTTCGGCGCCCTTGTCGAGGAGCTTGCGGGTATAGGACGCCTCGCCACCCGCTGCCGCGCGGGCGTCGATGGTCTCGGCCAGATCGTGGATCGTGAAACGCGGCATACAAATACTCGGAAAACGCGCCTTGGCCGGTATTGGCCGTCTATCCGGCGGGATAAGTCGCTCCCCGCCGATCATGTAGCATTTTTATGGACGGGAGTCGTCAGGCATCGAGGCGCATGGGCAGCCCGCGCCGGGACATGTGCTCCTTGGCTTCGCGGATGGTGAATTCCCCGAAGTGGAAGATCGAGGCAGCCAGCACGGCGGTGGCGTGGCCGTCGCGAATACCGTCGACGAGGTGGTCGAGATTACCGACGCCGCCCGAGGCGATCACGGGAACGGGAATGCTGTCGGCGATCGCCCGGGTCAGCGGGATGTCAAAACCCTGCCGCGTGCCGTCACGGTCCATCGAGGTGAGCAGGATTTCACCGGCGCCGAGCGAGACCACCTCCTGGGCATATTCGATGGCGTCGATGCCGGTCGAGTTGCGGCCGCCATGGGTGAAGATCTCCCAGCGCTCTCCGCCACCGGCGCGCTTGACCCGCTTGGCGTCGATCGCGACCACCACGCACTGCCCGCCGAATTTCTCGGCGGCTTCCTTGACGAACTCACGCCGAGACACCGCGGCGCTGTTGATCGAGACCTTGTCGGCGCCCGCGCGCAGGAGGGTCTTGATGTCGTTGACCTCACGCACGCCGCCGCCCACGGTCACGGGCATGAAACAGGCTTCAGCGGTGCGCCGGACTACGTCCAGCATGATGCCGCGATTCTCATGGGTCGCGGTGATGTCGAGGAAGGTGAGCTCGTCGGCGCCGGCGGCATCATAAGCGATCGCCGCTTCAACGGGGTCACCGGCATCGCGCAAATCGACGAAGTTGACGCCCTTGACGACTCGGCCGTCCTTGACGTCGAGGCAGGGGATCACGCGCACCTTGAACATTGGATGTCTCCTAGGAGGCGCGCGCGTTGCGGATCAAGGTTAGGGCGGAAGCGGGATTGAGCCGGCCGTCATAGAGCGCGCGGCCGGCGATCGCGCCGGCGAGCTTCTTGGCGCGCGGCGTCAGCATCGCCTTGACGTCCTCGATCGAGGCGAGGCCGCCGGAGGCGATCACCGGGATCGAGATCGCATCCGCCAGCGCAATGGTCGCATCGAGATTCAGGCCCTTGAGCAGGCCGTCGCGCGCGATGTCGGTGAAGATGATGGCCGCGACGCCGGCATCCTCGAAACGCCGTGCGATCTCCAGCACCGTCACCTGCGAGGTCTCGGCCCAGCCTTCGACCGCGACCTTGCCGTCACGTGCATCGAGCCCGACCGCGACGCGGCCGGGGAATTTCTTGGCGGCAGCCTTCACCAATTCGGGGTCGCGGACCGCGGCGGTACCGATGATGACACGGGTGATGCCCTTGCCGAGCCAGGCTTCGACAGTCGCGAGATCGCGAATGCCGCCGCCGAGCTGCACCGGAATCGTGATCGTCTTCAGCATCGCCTCGACGGCCTGCGCATTCACCGGCTTGCCGGCAAACGCGCCGTCGAGATCGACGACGTGGAGATACTCAAAGCCCTGCGCGACGAAGCTCGCCGCCTGCGCGGCGGGATTGAGGTTGAACACGGTCGCGCGCGCCATGTCGCCCTGTTCGAGGCGCACGCATTGGCCGTTCTTGAGGTCGATCGCGGGAAAGAGGATCACGGTTTCCATCGCAAAAAATTCGAGATCAGGGCCAAACCAAAGCGCTGGCTCTTCTCGGGGTGAAACTGTGTACCGATGGCGGTATCCTTGCCGACGATCGCGGTGACAGGCCCGCCGTAATCGGCGCGCGCGAGCACGTCCGCCTCGTTGGCGGCATTGAGGTGGTAGGAGTGCACGAAATAAGCGTGCTGGCCCTTGGGGCCGAGCGGCAGCTTGTCCAGCACCGGATGCTCGCGCAGCACATCGAGCGTGTTCCAGCCCATGTGCGGGATCTTCAGGCTCTCGTCGCGCGGCGTGATCTTCTCGACGTCGCCGCCGATCCAGTTCAGGCCTTGCGTGATGACATGCTCCTTGCCGCGGGTGGCGAACAACTGCATGCCGACACAGATGCCGAACATCGGCCGCGCCTTGACGCGCACCGCTTCGGTGATCGCCTCGACCATGCCGTTGACGGCATCGAGCCCGCGCCGGCAATCGGCGAACGCACCGACGCCCGGCAGCACCAGGCGGTCGGCGCTGTAGGCCTGGTCCGGATCGCTGGTGACGAACACCTTTTGCGGGTTGTCCATGCTGCGCGCGGCGCGCTCGAACGCCTTGGCAGCCGAATGCAGATTGCCGGAACCGTAATCGATGATGGCGACGCTCATCTTGACCCTCCCGGTTCTGGAAACAAACCAATGATGCCACCCGCCGGCATCGGCGGCGGATTGGAGAATTGCTGACCCGGCACGTTGCGGGTCGGCGGTGGGCCGCCGCGATCGACGGCCCATTGATCGTTGACGATGCCGCGCTGCTTCTGGCTCCAGCGCTCGAAGAAGCGGTGCTCGGCGGTATCCTCATCGTCGGAAATGACCACGTCGAGCTGCCGCCATTTACCGCGCGACAGCGTCCAGCGGCGCAGGCTGGAGGCCTCGAATCCCATCAGGAGCGCGACGATGACGTCGGCGAAGAAGATCGACGATCGGCCGACGCCGAGGCTGGACAGCCCGACATTGAAGGCGGCAACGAAGATCAGCCAGCCGATCAGCGCCAGCCACAGCCGATTCCACAGCAGCCAGAACGGTCCGAAGATCATCGCCCAGAAATGGAAGCCGTCGCGCACGAAGACGAACTTGTCGGTCGCGCGCAGATCGGCTCCGGCAGGTGAGGGAGCATGAACTGTGTAGACGGACATGGCGATGCCCCGTTCCCTAGGAATTCAGTGATACCGCAAGCGGCGTGCGCCGCCGGCCGAAAGACGTCAGCCGCCGAGCGAGCCCTTGGTGGAGGGGATTTCGCCCACCGTCTTCGGGTCGATCGCAACGGCCGTCCGCAGCGCCCGCGCCAGACCCTTGAAGCAGGACTCGGCGATATGGTGGCTGTTATCGCCATATAGGGTCTCGACGTGAAGAGTCACGCCGGCATTCATGGCGAAGGCCTGGAACCACTCCCGCACCAGCTCGGTGTCGAACTCGCCGATCTTGTCGCGGGGGAAGTCGACCTTGAACACCAGGACCGGGCGGCCCGAGATGTCGATGACCACGCGCGACAGCGTCTCGTCCATGGGCATGTGCACGCCGGCATAGCGGGTGATGCCCGCCATGTTGCCGAGCGCCTGCTTGATCGCCTGGCCGAGCGCGATGCCGGTGTCTTCGGTGGTATGGTGATGATCAATGTGCAGATCGCCGACCGCCTTGACCGTGAGGTCGATGCGGGAATGGCGGGCGAGGAGATCGAGCATATGGTCGAAAAAGCCGATGCCGGTCGCGATATTGGACACGCCGGAGCCATCGAGGTTCACGGTGACCTCGATGTCGGTTTCCTTGGTCTTGCGCTTGATCGTCGCGGTGCGCATCAAAACTAGCTTTCATCCTCGTTCGGGGCCGAAAACGCCGGTCTTTTAACAGCCAAATGACGCCTTCGCTACTGCGGGAACGGCTGGCCGGGCCTCTACTTCTGCCTATGGTGAGCGAAATTGGTCCCGGAGCGGCCCGTTGTGCCTCCGCTCCGGACCGCCTAAATCAGCCCGGACAACGAGGGTCACTTATGCAGGCTTCCCAGAACAGCTCGCCGGTCTGGCACGGCACCACGATTTTGACGGTCCGCAAGGGCGGCACGGTGGTGGTCGGCGGCGACGGCCAGGTCTCGATCGGCCAGACCGTGATCAAGCACAACGCCCGGAAGGTCCGGAAACTCGGCAAGGGCGACGTCATCGGCGGCTTTGCCGGCGCAACGGCCGACGCCTTCACGCTGTTTGAGCGTTTGGAAGCCAAACTCGAGCAATATCCGGGGCAATTGACCCGGGCCGCGGTCGAGCTCGCCAAGGACTGGCGCACCGACCGTTATTTGCGGCGGCTGGAGGCCATGATGATCGTGGCCGATAAGGACGTCTCCCTAGTGCTGACAGGCACCGGCGACGTGCTGGAGCCCGAAGCCGGCGTGATGGCGATCGGCTCCGGCGGGAATTACGCGCTGGCAGCCGCCCGCGCCCTGCTCGACACCGACAAGGACGCCGAGACCATCGTCCGCCGCTCCCTCGACATCGCCGCCGACATCTGCGTCTACACCAACCGCAATGTAACCGTCGAAGCGCTGTCGGCCGGGTAGGACTTGGCCCTCGCCTACACCTTCCGCCCGATGACCGCGGACGACCTGCCGCTGATCCGGCGATGGCTGGGCGAGGCACATGTGCGGGACTGGTGGGGCGATCCGGACGAGCAGTTCGCGCTCGTGAGCGGCGATCTTGATGAGCCGGACATGGACCAGTTCATCGTGTTGGCCGGCGACAAGCCGTTCGGCTATCTTCAATGCTACCGCCTGACCGCCTGGAATACGGGTCTTGGGCCGCAACCGGAGGGCACGCGTGGCATCGATCAATTCATCGGCGAAAGCGACATGATCGGGCGCGGGCACGGTTCGGCATTCATCCGCCAATTCGCCGACGCGCAGTTGCGGCAGGGCCTGCCGCGCATCGTCACTGATCCTGATCCGCTCAACGCGCGCGCCGTGCGTGCCTATGAGAAGGCCGGCTTTGTCCGCGACCGCATCGAGACGCCCGACGGGCCGGCGCTGCTGATGGTGCGCGCGCCATGACGCTGGCAACCACGCATGAGAGCAGGGCCGCGTTTCCGCCGCTCGCCTGGGTCGGCATCGCGCTGCTGCTGCTGGCGATGCAGGCCTCGATCCTGCTCGCGATGGGTCGGGTGCCGATCTGCACCTGCGGCTACGTCAAGCTGTGGCATGGCGTGGTGAACAGCTCGGAAAATTCGCAGCACATCGCCGACTGGTACACCTTCTCGCACATCCTGCACGGCTTCCTGTTCTATGGCTTGACTTGGCTGCTGTTCGCGCGGCTGCCATTCGTGTCTCTATCCTGGCCCGCGCGCCTGATCATCGCAATGCTGATCGAAGGCGCCTGGGAGATCGTCGAGAACTCGCCTTTCATCATCGAACGCTACCGCGCCGACACGATCTCGCTGGATTATTTCGGCGACAGCATCGTCAATTCGGTCTCTGACAATCTGTCCATGATGCTGGGCTTCCTCGCGGCGCGCCTGCTGCCTGTATCAGTGACCGTTCTGCTCGGGCTCGCCTTCGAAATCATGCTGGCGCTCCATATTCGCGACAATCTGACGCTCAATATCCTGATGCTGATCCATCCGATCGAAGCCGTGAAACAATGGCAATCGGGTCCGCCGATCATCTGACGGCAAAAAAAGCGGCTTGTCCCGCCCCGCATCTGATCCTAGCTAAGGTCCCATGACAGACTTCTCCCCCCGCGAAATTGTTTCCGAACTCGACCGTTTCATCGTCGGCCAGGCCGATGCCAAGCGCGCCGTCTCGATCGCGCTGCGCAACCGCTGGCGGCGGCAGCAACTCGAAGGTTCCTTGCGCGAGGAGGTGCTGCCGAAGAACATTTTGATGATCGGCCCGACCGGCGTCGGCAAGACCGAGATCGCGCGGCGGCTCGCCAAGCTGGCCAACGCGCCGTTCCTGAAGGTGGAAGCAACGAAATTCACCGAGGTCGGCTATGTCGGCCGCGACGTCGAGCAGATCGTGCGCGATCTCGTCGAGGTCGCGATCGCCCAGGTCCGCGAGCGCAAGCGCAAGGACGTGCAGGCACGCGCGCAGCTCGCCGCCGAGGAGCGCGTCCTCGACGCCCTGGTCGGCGCCAATTCCAGCGCGGCGACGCGGGACTCCTTCCGCAAGAAGCTGCGCGCGGGCGAGCTCAACGACAAGGAAATCGAGATCGAGACGCAAGGCGGCGGCAGCGGCTTTCCGATGTTCGAGATCCCGGGCATGCCCGGCGCGCAGATGGGCGCGGTCTCGATCGGCGACATCTTCGGCAAGCTGGGCGGACGCAGCAAGACGCGGCGGCTGACGGTGGAGAGCTCGCACGAGATCCTCGTCAACGAGGAATCCGACAAGCTGCTCGACAGCGATCAGTTGACGCTGGAGGCGATCAGCGCGGTCGAGAACAACGGCATCGTGTTTCTGGACGAGATCGACAAGATCTGCGCCCGCGAAGGCCGCGCCGGCGGCGACGTCTCGCGCGAGGGCGTGCAGCGCGACCTGCTGCCGCTGATCGAGGGCACCACGGTCTCGACCAAGCACGGCGCGGTGAAGACCGACCACATCCTGTTCATTGCCTCCGGCGCCTTCCACGTCGCCAAGCCGTCCGATTTGTTGCCGGAACTGCAGGGCCGCCTGCCGATCCGCGTCGAGCTGCAGGCGCTGACCCGCGACGACATGCGTCGCATCCTGACCGAGCCCGAGGCCTCGCTGATCAAGCAATATATCGCGCTGATGCAGACCGAGGGCGTCACGCTCGACATCACCGACAACGCCATCGACGCGCTGGCGGACGTCGCAGTGGCCGTCAATTCCACCGTCGAGAACATCGGCGCGCGGCGGCTGCAGACCGTGATGGAGCGGGTGCTGGACGAGATCTCCTTCACCGCCCCCGACCGCAGCGGCGAGACCGTCAGGGTCGATGCCGATTTCGTGCAGAAGCACGTCGGCGACCTCGCCAAGAACGCGGATTTGAGCCGGTTCATTTTGTAAATCCGGGCGGCCGCGCTATGGATGCGGCGTGACCGCACGCATCCTGCAAAACCCCTGGCGCATCCTGCTCGCGGTCAACGCAGCGATCATCGTCGGCGTCTTCGTTCACAAGATCCAGCTGCCGCCTTACGTCCCCTACATCCACCTCCTCGTCGACTATCATTTCGGCTTCATCAAGCGCGCGCTGATCGGGGCGATCGTCGCGCTGTTCACCAACAAGGTGCCGCTGTGGCTGGTATTCGCGCTCGGCGGCGCGACATGGCTGGTGACGCTGGGGCTTTACGCGAGACTGTTCCAGAAGACTTTCGGCTTCACCACGAAGACATTGCCGCTGTTCGTCTTCATCGCGGGTTCGCCGTTCTTTCTCAAGAACTTCATGCACACGCTCGGCCATTTCGACATCTATGGCTGCGCGCTGGCGATCGTCCTGCTGCTGCTGCCGGCAGGATCGCTGCTGTTCGTTGCAACGGCTGCGCTGTTCTCGATCGTTCTCGTCCTGATTCACCACATCCATCTCTTGATGTATGTGCCGACCATCATCACTATCGTCGTGATCAGGCATTATCTGACGCAAGGCTGCGATCGCACCAATGTCGCGTTCGGCATCATCGCCCTGCTTGCCGTCTCCGCGCTGTTCTTCGCCGCGCAATTTTGGGGAACGATGCCGATCCCGGAGGCGGATTTCGTTGCCTACCTGAAGAGCCGGATGGCCGATCCGTCGCGGGCCGATCTGCTGCAATTCGCCTACATCTGGTACCAGCCGCTGGCGAAGGAGATTTCCGACACCTGGGGCCGCCTGCCGCACAACGTCCTCGGCCTGCCGGTGTTCGCGCTGCTGATCTGGCTGCACACGCCGCTGTGGCGCTATTTTGCGAATCTGATCGGCGCGCTCGCCAACAACACGCATCGTCGTCTCGTGGTCGCCGCGCTCGCCGGCGTCAGCCTCGCCTGTCTCGTGATGTTCGCCATGGTGTTCGACTATTCGCGCTGGATCTCGAACTGGGCGGTCTGCATGTTCCTGATCCTGCACGCGGTGAAGATGCTGCCCGCAGTTCGCGAGACGCCGCTGATTCCGGCGGAAGATCAGAAGACAAATATCTTCGGTCTGATCCTCACGCTGATCCCGCGCGTCGGAATCGTGCGGCCGTTCTAATATCTCGCCCGCCTGATCCGCACGTAAAGCGCGCCCTCGCCGCCATGGCCGATACCGGCTTCTTCGAACCCCACGACGAACGCGCGGAATTCCGGCAGGCTCAGCCATTCCGGCACCTGACGGCGCAGCACGCCGCTTTCGCCGCCGCTGCGGCCTTTGCCGGTGATGACGAGCACGAAAGTCAGGCCGTCATGATGGGCGCGGTGCAGGAAGCCGCTCAGAGCGCGATGGGCCCGCATCTGGGTCATGCCGTGCAGATCGAGGCGCGCCTCGATCTCGCTGCGCCCGCGCGACAGCTTTGTGCGCTCGCGCTTGCCGAGCGGCGCCAGCGGCGGCACCGCCGGCTTCGCCGCACGCGGTGCCGGGGCAGCGGCAATCGGACGTGGCGATGGCGCAAGCCGCGTGGCGGGCGCTGCGGGGGAAGGCTCGGCGCGCGGTGAAGCCTGTGCCTTGGCGACACGAGGCTTCCTGAGCGGCTTGACCTGCTTTGCGATCGTATCCCACAGCGCGCGCTCTTCCTCGCTCAGCGCGCGACGGCGCGGCGAGGGACGAGGCTCCAGCACGGGCGGACGGGACGATCGCTTCATTGCTGCCGATGGGAACGACTTTTCACCGGCCGCCGCGGCTCCTGAACTGGCTCGATCACGGGACGCGGCACCGGCAGCGGGACTGGACCGGCGACAGCGACCGTCTCGCTCTTACTTTGCGCCACGGCTGCCGCCGGCTTGTCCTTCGCAGGATCGGTTTGCGGAAACAGTTTTGCAATTTTCTCCGAGGGCCGCGGGTCCGGCACAGGCAGCCGCGCGCCGCGCGCTGTGGGATCGAGGCCCTTCGGCACCAGCATCACGAAATGCATGGCATGGCGCAGCCGCCCGGAGACGCGGCCGGCCTCCTGACCCGCGCCGAAATAGAGATCGGCGCGCGCCGGACCGATGATGGCCGAGCCGGTGTCCTGCGCGATCATCAACCGATGGAACGGCGTCTTCGCGCGTTCGGAATCGATCGGGAGCTCGCCTTCGATGAAAAACGGGGTGCCGTAGACGTGGAGCGACTTGTCGACCGCGATCGAACGTCCGGCCGTCAGCGGAATGCCCTGCGCGCCGACCGCCTCTTCCTTGTCGGACAGATTGACCTCGCGGAAGAAGATGTAGGAGCGGTTCTGGCGGCGCAGCTCCCTGGCGCCGTCAGGGGTCTGCGCCATCCACTCCCTGATCTTCTGCATCGACATCTCTTCCTTCGGAATGATGCCGCGCTCGATCAGGATGCGACCGACCGCCGTGTAGGGATAGCCGTTATAGGCGTCGTAGTTGAGCCGGACCGTGCCGCCGTCGTCGAACTTGATCCGCGCTGAGCCCTGGATCTGGGCGAACAGCAGATCGGTCGGGTCCTTCAGCCAGGCAATCTCGAGTCCGCGGCCGGCGATCTTGCCGTCCTCGATCTCGGCGCGGTCATAATAGGGTACGAGCTTGCGGCGGCCGATCTTGCGATAGACCGGGCCCTTGTTGGGCAGGCTGACCGAATCCTGCTTGTAGCCGCGCACGAACAGGTTCGAGGGGCGGCGATAGACCGGGACGTTGTAGACCTCGGTCTGCGTGCGCGATCCCTCCAGCACCGGCTCGTAATAGCCGGTGACGAAACCGTCGGGCTCGCCGAGGCGCGAGATCCGCAGCGGTGCAAAATTCTCTTCGAAGAAGGTTTTGGCTTTGGCGTCGTCGGCAAGCTCGAGCGACTTGGCGATCCGGCAGGGTTCGCCCAGCGAGGCGCCCAAAGCCTTGGGTTCGGGAGCGCCGGTCTGCGCGCTGATCGGACGGCAGCTCGCGCGAAACGTCTTGTAGGCAGCGAGATGATTGTCATCGCTCCAACCCTTCACGTCGGCCCAGGCCAGCGGCAGATATTGCGCGCCGGGAATTTCGAACGGCAGGGGAAGCTGCGGATACGGCAAGGCGCGCGGCGGCGCGGCAGGCAATTCCGGGAGATGATGGTGATGGCTGCGATAGTGGCGCCGCGCCGCCTCGGCGCCGAGTGAAAACGACGACAGCGCGACGGCACCTGCGCAAAGCGCCGTCGCGCTGGTCTTCAGGAAAACCTTAATTCGCGCTTCCGGTGCCAACCAGCTTCCAGTTCGGATCGCGAGAGGTGATGTCGCGGGCGAAAGTCCAGATGTCGGTGATGTCGGCGACCGTGTCGGCGCTGCCGTCGACGATGTTGCCGGCCTTGTCTCGGGTGGCCGAGATCATCTGCGAGACGAAGCGGATCGTGAGCTGGGCGGTGCGGTCGCGCAGCTCGGCGCCGACGAGCTCGGCCTTGTCGATCGAGACAAAGCGCGTCTCGGTCTTCTGCTCGTTCTTCTCGCGCTCCTTGATCGCGGCGTCGAAGCTTTCATAGACCTCCGACGACAGCAGGTCGCGCAGCGCGCGGCGGTCGCCATTGGCAAAGGCCAGCACGATCATCTCATAGGCGCCGCGGGCGCCGGAGATGAAATGGCGCGGATCGAAGGTGGAATCCTTTTCGACGATGGAGTCGAGACCCTGGGCGAGCACGGTGCCCGGCTCGGTCAGGCCCTTCCAGCGGTCGGAGGGCGGGGTCGGTTCGGCTGTCGGCGCCAAGGGGGCCTGGTCGATGACCTTGCCCGGCATGGTGACGACGTTCTTGTCCTGGGCACCCTGGAGCGCGTTGCGGTCGAACGGCGGCCGCTCGTTGCCGGTGCGCTGCCCCAGCACGCTACGCAGCCTCAAAAAGATGAAGACCGCCAGCGCCAGGAAGATGATGGTGTAGATGTCCACGTCGTATTCGCTTTCTGGTCGTCTGTAGAAGGGGCCGTCTCGAAAGGATCGTGCCGGGAAAATCGATCCGGCCAGTAGACCGTTCCATACCGGAACGGCAAGTCTACATCACCATTTCGGGTCCGCGCGTCCGGTCCGTGGGATGTAGGCACGAAATCTTGCCCGGCCAATGGCGCCTTTTGGCACAGCACCGAGTGTAGCGCGTTTTATGCTTAAGGGGAAACCCGATCCTGCCGGGAAATCGCGCATCTTCAATCGTTTAAGGCGCGGTTTCGCTGGATCGGCGGGATGGACGCCACAGTTGTGGGCGTGGCCGGAATTCCCCATCCGGGACCGTTCGTCCTTGTGGAACGAGGTAGCCCTATGTTAGCCAACCGCCGCGAAATTCAGCCCAATCGGGTAAGGAGACACTCTTATGACCAACGGTAACGGCACCCCTCCCGAGGCGGCCCAGGCTCCCCAGCTCAACGTCCTGGCGCAATATACCAAGGACCTCTCCTTCGAAAATCCGAATGCGCCCAGCTCGCTCCAGCAGCAGAGCCAGCCACCCCAGATCAACATCCAGATCAATGTCAGCGCCAACAACCTCAGCGAACAGGAGTTCGAGGTGACGTTGTCGGTCGAGGGCAAGGCCGAGACCGCCGGCAAGATCATGTTCTCGTTCGAGCTCGCTTATGCCGGCGTGTTCCGCATCTCCAACGTGCCGAAGGACAATTTGCATCCGCTGGTCATGATCGAATGCCCGCGCCTGCTGTTCCCGTTCGCCCGTGAGATCATCGCCACTGCCGTGCGCGACGGCGGGTTCCCGCCTTTGATGCTGGATCCGGTCGACTTCGTCGGCCTCTATCGTCAGAACATGGAGCGGCAAATGGCCGCTCAGCCGAGCGGCCAGGCTTAACCAGCCGAAGCGACCGCTGGAGCGGGCAAGAACTCGTTCCAGATCGCCTTGTCGCCGAGCGTTGCGATGAAGGCCCGGTGGGCCTCGCGCTCGGCGTCTGAAATCCGCGGTGGAAGCGGCGCCGGCCGCTGCCGCCGTGGCGCATCGGCAGCCCCATTGGCGCGAGTTTCCTCGGATTCGGAAGCCAGCAGCAGCTGCGATTGCCGCGCCCCGACCAGATCCACATAGACTTCCGCGAGCAACTCGGCGTCGAGCAAGGCGCCGTGCTTGGTGCGGCGTGAATTGTCGATCGCATAGCGCGAGCAGAGATCGTCGAGCCGGTTCGACACGCCGGGATGCTTGCGCCGTGCCAGCAGCAGCGTATCGACCAGCCGCTCACGCGGGATACCCGGGCGCTTGATCCGGTCGAGCTCGGCATTGATGAAGCTGATGTCGAACGAGGCATTGTGGATCACCAGCGGCGCGTCGCCGATGAACTCCAGAAAATCGTCGACGACCTCGTGAAACAGCTGCTTCGTCGCCAGAAACTCGGCCGACAGCCCGTGCACCGCAAAAGCTTCTGCCGGCATGTCCCTTTCGGGATTGATGTAGACGTGGAAACTCTGCCCCGTCGGCATGCGATTGAGCATCTCGACGCAACCGATTTCGACCAGGCGGTCTCCCCGCAGCGGATCGAGGCCGGTGGTTTCGGTGTCGAGAACGATTTCGCGCATAGTCCAGCAAGCCGTGTAAGGCGGCGAATCAGGCTCGCCGCTGCGGCATCTTAACGACCTCGGCCAGGATGTGCGCGATTTGGGCGCGCACCGGCTCGAGTCCATGCGACGTATCCACCACGAAATCGGCACGCTTGCGCTTTTCCGCGTCGGGTGTCTGCTTGGCGATGATGGCGTCGAGCTTGGCCTCGTCCATCGTGCCGCGCGCCAGCACCCGCTCGCGCTGCAGTTCCGGAGACGTGGTCACGACGACCACGGCATCGACCCGCGTCTCGCCGCCCGTCTCGAACAGCAGTGGAATGTCCAGCACCACCACCGGCGCGTTGGCGGCGTCGGCGTCGGCGAAGAATTTCTTCCGGGAAGCGCCGAGCATCGGATGGACGATCTGCTCCAGCTGCTTGATGGCGGCAGGATCGTGCACCACACGCGCCGAGAGTTTTGGCCGATCGACCTTGCCGTTCGCGGTGGTGCCGGGGAAGGCCGCCTCGATCGCGGGCGCAGCCTCACCCTCATAGAGCTGATGGACGGCCGCATCGGCATCGTAGACGGGGACGCCAGCCTCCGCGAATAATTTCGCGGTGGTGGATTTGCCCATCCCGATCGAGCCGGTCAGTCCCAGGATCCGCATCAGCGCCCAGCCATCTCTGCCATTCACACCGCAACTAGCCGCTCGCGCCGCAGGAACGCAAGCAGCGGCAGCAGCGGCAAGCCGAGAATGGTGAAGTGGTCGCCCTCGATACGCTCGAACAAATGGATACCCAGGCTTTCGAGCTGGTAGCCGCCGACGCTGGTGGTGACGGCATCGCCGGCGATGTCGAGATAGGCCGAAAGCTCGGCCTCGGTCATCTGCCGCATGGTGAGGCGGGCAACCGAGACGTCCTCGAAGATGATCTCACCGTCACGTGCTACCGCCACGGCGGAATTCAGCTCATGGCTATGGCCGGAGAGATCGCGCAGTTGCGCCAACGCCTGGGCGCGGCCCGCAGGCTTGTTGAAGAGGCGATCGCCAAGCGCCAGCGTTTGATCCGCACCGATGACGGTGCTTCCGCCGTGATGGGCCGACACTGCCTTGGCCTTTTCGCGCGCCAGCAGCAGGGCAATCTCGCGCGGATCAGAAAGCCCGGAGCCGGTCTGGATCCCGCGCTCGTCGATATCAGCCGTGATCGCCTTGAAGTCGAGCCCGGCATTCGCCAGCAGCATCTTTCGCGCGCTGCTCTGCGAGGCCAGGATCAACGAAGATTTGCCGAGCCACAGACCCATCGCGAAACTATCCCAAAACTATTCAGAAGGCCGGTTACGCTGGCGATCGCTGTAGAGTTTCATGATCGCCGCGGCAGTTTCCTCGATCGAGCGCCGCGTGACGTCGAGCAGCGGCCAATCGTGCTTGGCGCTCAGCTTGCGGGCAAATGCGACCTCCTCGGCGACCGACTGCTTGTCGGTATAGGTGTCGCTGCTGGAATCGGCGCCCATGGAGAGCAGGCGGTTCGTGCGTACCTGGATCAAGCGTTCCGGCGTCGCATGCAAGCTCACCACCAGCGGTCGCGTCAGCGTTTCCAACTGCGACGGCACCGGAATTCCTGGAACCAGCGGCACGTTGGCAGTGCGGATGCCACGGTTGGCAAGGTAGATCGACGTCGGGGTCTTGGAGGTGCGGGAGACACCGACGAGCACCACGTCCGCGTCGTCGAGACCTTCGACATGCTGGCCGTCATCATGGATCATCGTGTAGTTCAGCGCGTCGATGCGCTTGAAGTATTCGGCGTTGAGCACGTGCTGGGCGCCGACCCGGCCGGTCGTGGCAGCTCCGAGATAGGCCTCGAACAACTGCATGACCGGGCCGATGATCGACAAGCTCGGAACATTGATCCCCTTGCACTTGTCCTCGAGCCTGGAGACCAGATCCTTTTCGAGCAGCGTGAACAATACGATTCCCGGTGCTTCCTCGATCTCGTCGAGCACGCGATCGAGCTGTTTCTGGCTGCGCACCAGCGGATAGACGTGCTCGACCGGCGTGACGTTGGCGTACTGGGCGGCAACGGCGCGAGCGACCGTAATCAGCGTCTCACCGGTGGAGTCGGAGACGAGGTGCAGATGGAAATAATTGTTCGAGGTCGGCACAAAAGCCCTTTGTATGAAGTCGGTGTGGTTTGTGGATTTCTGTGGACCTTAACCGCTCGGAAAGGGATGCGCGACACCGGGGGCGGGACAAGTGCCGATTTTCTTCACACCACTGCCCCTGAGAACAAGTTCGACGCCCCGTCTAAAGGGAAACGGGATTGCGTCGATAACCCTCTTGATAAGCTGGCGACAGAAACGCGCAAGCCTTTGAAGCTGACCGACTTATCGAAAGCGGCCAGAGCGATCAGGGATATGTTGATGGATGTGAACAAGCGCGTGTGAACGGGCGGACGGAAATGTGTGAGTCCAATTCACCGTCACATAGACTCAAACCTTAAGAATCTAAGATTCTTATTGGAGAAGGGCGCTACGGACGGATATGTGTGCAGGTAAGACCTTAACGACTCCTTACTATCCCCAGCGTTCCCTTCGGCTGGGGAGGAATCCGGACCCCAGACATGTTTGAAGACGTCTACCTCTGGATCAAGGCGCTGCATGTGATCGCCGTCATCTCCTGGATGGCCGGCATGCTCTATCTGCCGCGGCTGTTCGTTTATCATTGCGAGGCCGAAATCGGCTCGAAGCAGTCGGAAACGTTCAAGGTCATGGAACGGCGGCTGTTCAAGGCGATCATCAACCCCGCCATGATCGTGACCTGGCTCGCCGGGCTCTATCTCGCCTGGGCCGGACACTGGTTCACTTTCGGCTGGCTGCACGTAAAACTGGCACTGGTCCTCGCGATGTCCGCGGTCCACGGCTTTTTTTCGCGCTGGCTGAAGGATTTCGCGGCGGACCGACGCCCCCGGAGTCAGAAATTCTATCGGATTATCAACGAAGTACCGACTGCCTTGATGATTCTGATCGTCATCATGGTGATCGTGAAGCCGTTCTAGGCAGGGTCGTGAACAATCGCTCAGTGCTTCTGCTTGCGGAGTGTGAGGCGATTTTCTATATTAGCAATATCCCACCCAACGCAGGCGGATGTGGTTGTGTCTGAGCTTTCCAGAGGCCGGACACCCCATCAGGTTTGAAGCCTCACCGGCACTCTCCTTGCCAGACCTGCGGACCTTGCCTTTTCGCGTCCGCATTTCAGAGCCTCCTCGCACCCCCTCCCCAGGTTACCCCACAGGACCACCCCAATGCGGGAAATCAAACTCCAGGACCTCAAGTCGAAGACGCCGGCCGAGCTCGTCTCGTTCGCGGAAGAGAACGGGGTCGAGAATGCCAGCACCATGCGCAAGCAGGAGCTGCTGTTCGCCATCCTCAAGCAGCTTGCGCTCGCTGAGACCGACATCGTCGGCGAAGGCGTCGTCGAGGTTCTCTCCGACGGCTTCGGCTTCCTCCGCTCGCCCGATGCGAATTATCTGCCGGGACCGGACGACATTTACGTTTCGCCCTCGCAGATCCGCCGTTTTGGCCTGCGCACCGGTGACACCATCGAAGGCCACATCCGCAGCCCGAAAGAGGGCGAGCGCTATTTCGCGTTGCTGAAGGTCAACACGCTCAATTTCGAGGATCCGGAAAAGGCCAAGCACAAGGTCAATTTCGACAACCTCACGCCGCTGTTTCCGAATCAGCGCTTCCGTATGGAAATCGACGACCCGACGCGGAAAGACCTGTCTGCAAGGGTGATCGACATCGTCGCGCCGATCGGCAAGGGCCAGCGCGCGCTGATCGTCGCGCCGCCGCGCACGGGCAAGACCGTGCTGATGCAGAACATCGCGCATTCGATCGCGCACAATCATCCCGAGTGCTATCTGATCGTGCTCCTGATCGACGAACGTCCGGAAGAAGTCACGGACATGCAGCGCTCGGTGAAGGGCGAGGTGGTGTCCTCGACCTTCGACGAGCCGGCGGTGCGCCACGTCCAGGTCGCCGAGATGGTGATCGAGAAGGCCAAGCGTCTGGTTGAACATGGCCGCGACGTCGTGATCCTGCTGGACTCCATCACGCGCCTCGGCCGCGCCTACAACACGGTGGTGCCGTCATCGGGCAAGGTGCTGACCGGCGGTGTCGATGCCAACGCGCTGCAGCGGCCGAAGCGGTTCTTCGGCGCCGCCCGCAACATCGAAGAGGGCGGCTCGCTGACGATCATCGCGACCGCGCTGGTCGATACCGGCAGCCGCATGGACGAAGTCATCTTCGAAGAGTTCAAGGGCACCGGTAACTCCGAGCTGATCCTCGACCGCAAGGTTTCAGACAAGCGGACCTTCCCGGCGATCGACATTTCGCGCTCCGGCACCCGCAAGGAAGAGCTGATCACCGATCCGGTGGTCCTGAAGAAGATGTACGTGCTTCGCCGCATCCTGAACCCGATGGGGACGATGGACGGAATCGACTTCCTGCTCGACAAGCTGCGCTCGACCAAGAGCAATTCCGAGTTCTTCGACTCGATGAACACCTGATTGCAGTGCAACATGATCAAAGGGCGCCTCCGGGCGCCCTTTTTTCGTTGTGCGGCTTTGCTGCAGCGAAGGTGCAACACGGCGGGGTTTTCGTCGCTTGGACTACATGTCGTCTAACATATTGATATAGTTGTTGAATGATTTGATAGAGGAGCGCTGCTCATTCCGTTGGGAGTGGCTTTTGCAGCAGACGCTCGCGAATTGATGCATCGCAACATAGGTTTTGCTGCAGGAATTGGTGCAGCAAAATCGCGCGATTTGTCGGCCAAAACGGACGTTTGCCTTTTTCCTGTCAGCCGGACAAATAGGCCATGCATCCGCGAGACCACACGATCTTTGCACTGTCGTCCGGCCGTCCGCCAAGCGCGCTTGCGGTGGTGCGCGTCTCCGGGCCATGCGCCAGCCTGGCGCTGACGACGCTGGCGGGCAAGCTGCCGGCGCCGAGACAGGCCAGCCGCCGGCTGCTTCATGACGGCGCGGGCCGGCCGATCGACGATTCGGTGGTGTTGTGGTTTCCAGGCCCCGCCAGCGCGACTGGCGAGGACGTCGCCGAATTTCACGTCCATGGTGGTCGCGCGGTGCTGGCCGCACTCCTCACCGCTATGTCCGCCATTCCGAATATGCGGGCCGCCGAGCCCGGCGAATTCACCCGGCGCGCCTTCGAGAACGGCAAGCTCGATCTGACCGAGGCGGAGGGCCTCGACGATCTCATTCATGCCGACACCGACCGCCAGCGCCGCCAGGCGTTAAGGCAGTTGCAGGGCCTCCTCGGCAATCGCGCGCGCGACTGGCGCGAGCGCATCATCGAGGCTTCGGCTCTGATCGAGGCCGGCATCGATTTCTCCGACGAGGGCGATGTACCCGCCGAGTTGATGGCGCCTGCCGTGAAGGCGATCAGTGCGCTGCACGACGAAATCGCAGAAGTCCTTGCGGCACAGGGACAAGCTGAACGTTTGCGCGACGGCTTGGTGGTCGCGATCGCCGGCGAGCCGAATGTCGGCAAGTCGACGCTCATCAACCAGCTCGCGCGCCGCGACGTCGCGATCGTCTCGCCGCATGCCGGCACGACACGCGATGTGATCGAGGTGCAGCTCGATCTCGATGGCTACCCCGTCACGGTGATCGACACCGCCGGCATTCGCGAGACTGACGATCCGGTCGAGCAGGAGGGTGTACGCCGGGCGCGAGCGCGAGCCGAAGACGCCGACCTCGTATTGTGGCTGGTGGAGGCTGGGCGCGCCGTCGACCAAGCCGCGATGCCGCTGCTGGGGAAGTCTGGCAACGCAAGCAGTCCCTCCGGCGGCTCGGTCTGGATCGTGCGCAACAAGATCGATCTCGGCGGGGTCGAGGACGTCGGCCTGCGCGGTGAATTCGGAATTGCGGCGAGCCGGGGGGACGGCATTCCCGAGCTGGTCGATGCCCTGGTGAAATTCGCCGCCGAGTTTTTCGGAACAACCGAGGGCGCGTTGGTAACCCGGGCCCGGCAGCGGGATTTGCTGCGCCGGGCGTCGGACAGCTTGCGCCGGAGCCTAGAGCTTGTAGAAGACGGCGAGGAGCTTGCCGCCGAAGAGCTGCGCGCCGCCGCCTATGCCTTGGGCCGGCTGCTGGGTCGGGTGGATGTCGAGGACGTCCTTGGGGCCATTTTCCAGAAATTCTGTGTTGGAAAGTAGAACTAGTTCTTCATTGTAGAACTAGCCTTTTGTTCCAATTCTCGTTTCACGTGAAACGCAGCCGGCGCTGTTCCAAGATGTTTCACGTGAAACATTGAGGTTCACTCGTTCGCCTGCGGGAGTGACTGCTCTGCGTGAGATGGCGCCTTAAGGAGCGGGTGTGCGGAAGGGGCGCAATGTCGATAGTACGGCTCTGCCGGGGCCTTTCCAATCGTCCCCCTCGCGCGTTGCGACCTACGGACCACGCTTTTCCCTTCATAATCCCCATTTTCCTCTCACTGAAAATGGTAATCTTTCCAACGGCCATTCTACTGTGCATGGGGTTGTTTTCGCAGAAAACACTTGGGCCTCTGCTTTGCCCCGTTTCACGTGAAACAACCGCCCCCTCCAGTTTCCACTTCCGGCTTCCCTGCCTGTGAGTTAGAAGTCCGCCCATGCGAACAGAGCGAGAGAGCTTCGACGTCATCGTGATTGGCGGCGGCCACGCCGGCTGTGAGGCTGCTTCTGCCTCCGCCCGGATGGGTGCGGCGACCGCTTTGGTGACGCACCGTTTCTCCACGGTCGGCGCGATGTCCTGCAATCCCGCCATTGGCGGCCTCGGCAAGGGTCATCTGGTTCGCGAGGTCGACGCGCTCGATGGTCTGATGGGCCGGGTCGGCGACGCCGGCGGCATCCAGTTTCGCGTCCTCAATCGCCGTAAGGGCCCGGCGGTGCGTGGGCCGCGCGCCCAGGCCGACCGGAAGCTCTATGCCGCCGCGATGCAGGCGGCGATCCGGGAGACCGAGGGCCTTTCCGTCGTCGAAGGCGAGGCCGACGAGCTGATCGGGGTCGAGGGACGGGTGATCGGCCTGCGCCTGGCAGATGGCCGCGAACTCCGGGCAGGGGCTGTCGTCGTCACCACCGGCACCTTCCTCCGCGGTCTGATCCATCTGGGCGAGAAGAACTGGCCGGCCGGCAGGGTTGGCGAGGCGCCTGCGATGGGCCTTTCGACCTCGTTCGAGCGCGCCGGGTTCACCCTCGGACGGCTCAAGACAGGGACCCCGCCGCGTCTGGACGGCACGACGATCGATTGGTCGGCGGTCGAAATGCAGCCGGGGGACGAGCCTCCGGAGCCGTTTTCGGTGATGACCGAGCGGATCACGACGCCGCAGATCCAGTGCGGGATCACCCGGACCAATTCCGCCACCCACGACGTGATCCGGGCCAATGTCCATCGCTCTCCGATGTACTCCGGCCAGATCAAGAGCTCCGGACCGCGCTATTGCCCCTCGATCGAGGACAAGATCGTTCGCTTCGGCGATCGCGACGGTCACCAGATCTTCCTGGAGCCGGAAGGGCTCGACGACAGCACGGTCTATCCCAACGGCATCTCGACTTCGCTGCCGGAGGAGGTCCAGCTCGCCATCCTCGCAACCATTCCGGGCCTGGAGCGGGTGAAGATGGTCCGGCCGGGCTATGCCATCGAATACGACCACGTCGATCCACGGGAGCTCGATCCGACCCTCCAGACCAAGCGTCTGCGCGGCTTGTTCCTGGCCGGGCAGATCAACGGCACGACCGGATACGAGGAAGCCGCCGGCCAGGGCATCGTGGCCGGGCTGAACGCGGCGTTGGCGGCGAGCGGCGCCGCGCTGACGGTGTTCGACCGGGCAGACGGCTATCTCGGCGTCATGATCGACGATCTCGTCACCCGCGGCATCAGCGAACCCTATCGGATGTTCACCTCGCGGGCCGAATACCGGCTGACGCTGAGGGCCGACAATGCCGATCAGCGTTTGACCGAGAAGGGCATCGCCTTGGGATGCGTCGGGAGCGGCCGGACCGCGCATCATCGCGCCAAGATGGACGCCCTGAATGCGGCTCGAGCACTATCGAAGTCGCTGACGATCACCCCGAGCGAGGCCATCAAGCATGGTTTGTCCCTGAACCGGGACGGCCAGCGGCGGTCGGCCTTCGAGCTGATGGCCTATCCCGACATCGGCTGGAGCCAGGTCCGTGCGATCTGGCCGGAGCTCGCGGCCATTGATCCCGTCATTGCCACCCATCTCGAGATCGACGCGAAGTACGATGTTTATCTGGAGCGCCAGAGTGCCGATGTGGAAGCCTTCAGGCGAGACGAGGGGATGGTGCTGTCCGACGTCGATTACCAGCAGGTCCCCGGTCTCTCCAATGAGGTCAGGGCCAAGCTGGAGAAGGCGCGGCCGTTCACCGTTGGCCAAGCCGGTCGAATCGACGGCATGACGCCGGCGGCCCTCGGTATCCTTGCGGCCTATCTTCGCCGCGAAGCGCGGAAGACTTCCAAAGCAATCGCATAGGTTTCACGTGAAACAGCGCGGGCCGGGCGGCGGCAGATCGTCATCAGGAAAACCCTCGGCGGATGAGGGTCCCGGTCGTCGCTCCGACCCGGCGCCGACCCGGCCGAAGATCGACAAGGCCAGCGCCAACGATCGATCCTTGGACGCCGTCATCGCGGCCGACAAGGTTGCGGCGCTCAAGCTCGCGCCCGTTTCACATGAAACCGAGGCCCGGCTCGATCGCTACATCGCACTGCTCCGGGAGTGGCAGGCCAAGACCAACCTGGTCGCGCCCTCGACATTGCCGCATCTCTGGACCCGGCACATCGCCGATTCGCTTCAGCTCGTCGCTCTCGCCCCGTCCGCCCAACGCTGGGCCGACCTCGGCAGCGGCGGCGGCTTTCCGGGAATCGTCCTGGCCTGCGCCATGGCGGGGACCGTCGGGGCGAGCGTCCATCTGGTCGAGCGAATCGCCAAGAAGGCGGCCTTCCTCCGCGAAGCCATTCGCGTCACGACATCTCCGGGAGTCGTACATCTCGCTGAGATCGGGGATAATGTGGATAGAATCACCGGCCCTGTCGATTGCGTCACCGCGCGTGCGCTGGCTCCGCTACATCAACTTATCGGCTTTGCGGAGCCGCTGATGCGCCAGGGCGCAAAAGCGTTGTTTCTCAAGGGTCAAGATGTAGAGTCTGAATTGACCGAAGCCACTAAATATTGGAATATTCAGCCGCAGCTTCACCAAAGCCGGACAGGCGACGGTTGGATCGTCGAGCTGGCTTCCGTCGAACGGCGCGGGTGAGGCGTCAGGGGCCGAGTGGGGAATTTGCGATGAGCGTGATTGACGAGCCGCAGCAAGAACAGACCGCCGCCGTCCCGCAGGGCCATCCGCGCATCCTGGCGCTGGCGAATCAGAAGGGTGGCGTGGGAAAAACAACCACCGCGATCAATCTCGGGACGGCGCTCGCTGCGATCGGCGAACGTGTCCTGATCGTCGATCTCGATCCGCAGGGCAACGCCTCGACCGGCCTCGGCATCGATCGCCGCAATCGCTCCTGCTCGACCTATGACGTTCTTGTCGGGGAGGCGAGCCTGCGGGAAGCGGTGGTCTCGACGGCTGTGCCGCGGCTGCATATCGCGCCCTCGACCATGGATCTCTCCGGCCTCGAGCTCGAGCTCGGCACCACGCCCGGTCGTGCGTACAAGCTCCGTGACGCGATCAGCGCGCTCAACAACAACGTCTCTCCCGACGCCGATTACACCTACGTGCTGATCGACTGTCCGCCCTCGCTCAACTTGATCACCGTGAACGCGATGGCGGCTTCCGACGCGATCCTGGTGCCGCTCCAGTGCGAGTTCTTCGCGCTCGAAGGTTTGTCGCAATTGCTGCAGACGGTGGAGCAGGTGCGCTCGACGCTCAATCCGAACCTGTCGATCCACGGCATCGTGCTGACCATGTTCGACTCGCGCAACAATCTCTCGAACCAGGTCGTTGCCGACGTCCGGCAGTTCATGGGCGAGAAGGTCTACAAGACCATGATTCCGCGCAACGTGCGCATCTCGGAGGCGCCGTCCTACGGCAAGCCGGTGCTGGTCTACGATCTCAAATGCGTCGGAAGCGAAGCTTATCTGCGGCTCGCCACCGAAGTAATCCAGCGCGAGCGCGAGCTGCGGACGACACATTGATGTTGCCGTAGGGTGGGTTAGCCGAAGGCGTAACCCACCACTGTCGATCTCCGCGGAAACAGAAGAGGTGGGTTACGCCGAGCAGATACGCTTCGCGCATCTGCAGGGCTAACCCACCCTACGATTCGAAATTCAGTTCTGGAGTGCTGCAGCGTGAATCCAAGGGAGCTGGCGATGGCCGAC
>NZ_JBVVPR010000053.1:0-47269 GCF_055811835.1 Bradyrhizobium sp. WSM4874 | reverse complement strand
CAACGACAAAATCGTAAAGCCCCGCGTTCAGCATAACCCGGCAGGAATCCACTTAAATCCAGCGGGGCGCTGTCCAAACAACCGGGGCCAGCTCTGTGTATTTCCGGTTTCCCTTAAGCTTGCGCATGGTCGAGGAAATGCTGGCGGCGATAAAGAGGGTCCCGGGCGGTCGGCATGCCCGTCGTCTACCCCCTCGGCCGCTCCAATTCGTTAACTTTGCTACCGGGAATGACGTCATTCGGGGTTCATCCAGATTTGCACCTTGCCTCCTCGGCAGCGTTCTTCTTCCGCCGGAGAGCTCTTGAGATTAGGATTTCAGCATTGCGGCCGGCGCCTGATAGATGCCGCCTGCTGACCAGCAAGACCCAGATCGTGCGCGCAATCTTATTGGCGAGCGCGACCGATACGACCTTGACCGGCCGTCTTTGCAGCATGGTCCGAATCCAGAGTGGGACTTTCAAGCCTCGTTTAGCAAGCTTGATGATAGAGGTCGCACCAACGATCAAGAGCGTCCGTAGTTGCCGATTTCCACGCTTTGATATCGCGCCGAGCCTTTCTTTTCCGCCGCCCGACTGTGCCCTCGGTGTGAGCCCGGTCCAAGCGGCAAAATCTCGTGCAGTCGCAAAATCGCGAGCATTCGCGACGGATGTCCGAACGGTAGCGGCGATGAGAGGACCGACACCCGGTATGCTCATCAGACGCCTCGCATCGGGGTCCTTTCTGACGGCAACCAAAATCTCTCTGTCGAGCTTCTCTATGATCTGTTCAGCGAATAGGATCAGGGCAAAGCGGGCGGCGTCGGAGACCCTATTGTCTTTTTCGTCCCGGAGAAGCACCAGGAGTTTTGCGATGCCGGCCATGCCTGTCCCGGCGATAATGCCCAATTCGGCCATATGAGCACGCAGAGCATTTGCCGTCTGGCTGCGCTGCCTCATCAGCATCTCTCGCGTTCGCAAAATCATGCTGGCTGCTTGTTGTTCGGCAGTCTTCACCGGTATCCACTGGTTGGGCACTCGCCGGAGCTGTCCTCGTGCTGGCCGGATTGGTCGGATGGGTTTCAAAGGATCGCCAATCGCCCGATGCTGAAAAAACCACTGTCGGACCCGACGAAACGTCGAAAAGCGGCGAGAAATGAAACGACCCCAGTGCGTAACGCGCTGGGGTCGTTCCGAGGTAAGCGCCAGACTTGGGCTGGGGGGCTGAGGGTCAGGCGCCTACAACAACAAATCAGACACGCAGATTTTCCGCGCTGCTCTTACCCCGCTTCGGGTCGACTTTAACCTCGTAAGAGACTGTCTGCCCTTCGCGCGGGTCCGAGAGGCCAGCGCGCTCGACGGCGCTGATGTGCACAAAACCATCTTGGCCGCCCTCATCCGGCTGAATAAAGCCGAAACCCTTGATCGCGTTGAACCATTTTACAATAGCCTTCGCCACGTCCGTCTCCTATCAAAGTTCGGCTGTCGGGAGCCTGGCGATCCTGCTTCCATGCCAGAGAGTGGTCACAGCCGACTAGTTTGACGCAGGTGAGTTTTGATCTTTGCGCGATCCGCGTAGGCTGCGCTCATCGCATCGTTCTGATCCTCCATCCTGTTGCGTCACTTGGTTGACGAAGCTCACGTGCAGGGTAATCGGCCCCCTCGAACCATCAAGCAAGACGCGAAGCCTACTCCGCGTAGCGCTCGAACCCGAGAACGACTCTCTGCTTACCGCTGAGACGCGATCCCGCCGCATCGCAAACGACCACACGTTCTCCCGCGGTCCATTTGTGCCGCGTTCCTTCGCCGATGCATGCCACTTCGAGCGTCTCCAGGCTCAGAACACCAGCCCCAACGCCAGCCAGGCCGTAAAGAGACACGCAGAGGCCAATTCCCACGTAAGGCAATACTGTGCACATCGGCTCCCTCCCTGGTTCCGACACGCCATGGAATGCTGCAAGACTCCTCGTGGCACAACCTGTTTGGATAACACACGCGTAACAAACTTCGCCGAGGGCCACGCGCAGGCCCGGCATTTCACCCAAAACCCGACAGATGCTTGGGTTTGCGCTATCGACCATTCTGCGGCCGGTTTTCCTCGCGGTGAAGCCACGACATTGCATCGGCCCAGAAATCAGCCTCTTGTAGCGCAAGTCCCGTCAGTGTGACGGTGCCCCGGTACGCCACCTGCCCGGTCATGGCATCGACCACAGTCCACCCGAGCGCGTCACGGCGGATCATATACCGCATCGGTGCATCTAGAAGGCTCATCGGCCACCATTTTGCCGACATGCAGCGGCCTCGCAACTACCAAAAGGGGTCGCTGGGCGCGCGTACCGCACCAAGTTAGCCTCGTCCGATGACCGTTCGGGGAAACACACAAGATGGACTGGAAGAAGGAACTAGAGGCCGCTGCTTCAACAATCCGCGGCAATGTCGAACGCGCAGGAACATTAGCGCCTATTCCAAAGCCGACAGCGCCCATCGCGCCGATTGCAAACGCTCCCCAACGGGCTTCCACGCCCGAGCCAAAGTTAAACGATCTTAGGTCGTCAGTTTGCTGGTGCAGAATATGATGCCTTGCCAATATTGCCAGTAAGGCTGTCGCACTTGCGACGAATGTCGCAATTGCGACAGCGATCGTTGGGCTGGCTAGAGCCGGAGTCTCAAATTGCTTGTCATTGTGCGAGATTTCGCGAGCGCACTAGCTGGTACGACACTTGCTGGGCCAAGTTCAGGTCCGTCCGCCCGGAAAGAAGCACATGCACAGTCGCTCCATCAAGACGAGTATCCGACCGGGAGAAAGAGTGCTCTGCAGCGCGAACGAGAAGTATGCTTGTCGCATTCGGTCGAGAACTTCGCAAGCAAGAGGAGCCCGAAATGGCGCCGAAATCCCCTCAGACAGGCTTCAGTGAAACCACGCAGTACTGGCCTGCCTAAGTCGGCGGCGTGAGGCGCCAAATGGACTTATTTAGCTTCGTCGACTGTGCAAGACAAACGCGATCTCTCACGGCGCTGTTCGATCTGCTTGTGAGCTGTTCGAGCGAACTGGGGTTCGGTCAAGTGGCTTACGGGTCACTGACCGACACGGGGCCGACTCGCCTGCCAGAGTATCTCCGGGCGCCAGTGACGGTGAACTTTCCTTCCGATTGGTGCGAGCGCTATTCTGAACGCGGGTACAATGAGATTGACCCCGTGGTTCGGCGGACGACGATGCTATCGGCGCCGTTTCTATGGGATCGACTCGCCGACCAACATCAATTGCAACCGGGCGAAACGCGTTTGTTGAATGAGGCCAGAGAGGCCGGCCTGAAGCATGGCGTGACCGTACCACTGTTTGGACCATTCGGACGGCTATCCGTCGTATCGTTTGCGTCCAGTTTCGACGATGCCGACCCTGAGCATCGTCTCAGTCATCTCAACGCATTGGCTTGGCAGTTTCATCATGCGTTTGCAGAGATCGCGCCTTCATCGGAGGGCAGATGCCAAATGGAAGTGGCTCTATCCGAACGAGAGAAGGACTGCCTCCGGTGGGTCGAACAGGGAAAATCATCTTGGGAAATCGGGGTGATTCTAAAGGTCAGCGAGAATACCGTCAACTTTCACCTCAAGAACGCAATGCGAAAGCTGGAGACGAACAGCCGTACCCAGTGCGTCGTCAAGGCGATTCGCCTTAATCTTATTTGAATTGACATATGCGACCCAAGGAAGCGAGCGACGTCATTGTTTGACAATAGCTGCGAGCGCGCCCACTCCGATATCCCCTTAGATGCAGCCGCTGTTGCCATGAATAGGAGGGCGGACTATTAGCCGCATCGTTGATTGCGTGCCGTCAGAGTGATCTTCAGCGCAAGCGTAACCCGGCTGCTGATCTCAGCGGATGAAGCGCACCGCAAGCCAGATGACCCCCAGCCAAACCGCAACCGAGAAGAGCAAAGCACTTTGCAACGTCCTTGCGCGTATCCTGTGGCGCCATCTAAGGAGCTGCGATGAGCAACCGGTGAAGCGACGACCGCGTAAAACAGCTATTACTTCATCGTAATCTGTGAACCGGAAGTGAGAGCGATGCTTGCGAATATACGCCAGGCGCTCGGTGGGTGAGAGGCACTGTGCCCATACCTCCCATGCCTCATCATCAAAACACGCGCTGTTTTCAAGGACTTCGGCGAGGCGCTCGTCAGGCTTCATGATGCATCCGCTGTACTGACCATCGCGGATCGAGTTCTAGGAAGGAAACCGCACCTTCGAAACCTCTTAGTTTAGGTAGGCTAGCTCAACAATCGAACTCGGCCAGGAACTATTGGTCACGGTCAGCGCGACGTTGATCCTGACGCGAGATCAAAGCGACGTCCGGCAAGGTTTTGGATCTCTCTTCTCGTAGCCTGAGACAGCTCTGCAGGTCAGTCGTGGAGCAGTCCACGCCGTCATGGTTGCAGGAAAGAAACTCGTGATGGGCATCGATGTGGTGTGGTCAGTGGTGCAATCTCCCGACGGCATCGTCCCACCCGCTGCGCAATCGGCGCAACTGTCGTAGCGCGCCGGCTGTTTGAGGGTCGGCAGGCTGCCAGCCGGCCGCATTGAAGTGCAAGGGGGGCCGCACGCATCCTCTGAGATCGAGGGCCGGAATTGCGATTGTCGCCCTGATAGTGCCGGAGAAGGTGCCGCAGCCATGCTTCCCGCGGCCTTGCCTACTGACGAGACCATCTGTGATGAGAAAGACGCTGCTCTACGTGCACGAGTGAGTTAACCAACGTCTTAAGCAGAATTCCGCCAGGTGCTAGGCGAAACCTCGAGTTGGTTAGACGAGCAATGCCAAATGTCGCGGCAAGCGATCGATGGAGCGGAGCATGCATCAATGCATCTCGGGATGAGCGCTGGACATACCGACTTCGCTACGAGGATGCTGAGTGCGGCGCGGTTCTCTGGACATGAACATTTTCATTGCAGAATCGAGCGACCTATATGCTCGGTCGCGGGCCGCCTGCGGCAAATCGGGAGTTGCATCAATTGCAGCGCGCGCGTCGCTCATGATCTGATCCTTAGCGGCAAGAAGCTTTGCGTCTAACATGACATGAAGCGTCTCTCGAACATCAGGTGGGATCGAGCTGTCGCCGTCGATCAATTCTCTAAGTTTCCAAAACATACGCTCGACCGCTACCATCGACCCGAGGACTGACATCAGTCTTGGCGACATCATCGGCTATCTCCTTCTCCAGCCAGATTCTGGCGAGCATCCCAGCGAAATCAGATTGGTCCCCGTTTGACACCGGCACGCTAGCCGACGCCTGAAGAGGCGAATGATCTCGATACATTTTCCACTGCTACGCCCCAGCGGGTGTGAGACGGACGTTCGAGTTATGCTCAGGGAAACTCGCAAGGTGTGCGATTTGCGAGCAAAGCATCCTTCTTCCGATGCTCCAGGCCGTAAGCGTGCGGTGGCTCATGATCAAAACCGAGATGGAGCGTGTGTGCGGCGTTCCATTCGCCACAAGACTTGCAGCAGCCGGAGTGGAACTTTTGGTGGCACGCGTCCGTGCTCTTTCGTTTGTTCACTCAGATCGCTCTGTTGATGAGACCGAATTGACTGAGTGATCCCGGTCACGCAAACATGGTGATCCGATGTCCCAGTGCTCGGGGCGCCCACGCGGTGTGATTGCGTAGGGCATCGAGATCGAGCCTCGCGGCGGTGTGTTGGTCGTGCGCCAGGTTGACTTCGATAAATCTCTTGATTTTCCATTGGCTGTCCGGTCGAGCCCAGAGGAGATACCAACTTGAACGCACAGATCATTTCCATGTACCGCTTCCGGATCTTGATCCATTCTCTCTTACTGTCCTCGTCACTGCACGGCTATGCTGAGCAAAACGTGCATTTCACCCACCAGCGGCCACCGCGTTTCTCCGCACGCAACTTGCCGCGGCGGATCCGAGAGAGCACGGCTTCGGGGCTTATGTGATTCATAGCCGCGAACCGCTGAACAGTGAGGTAGTCATCATCGAGAGGTGGCGGGGTGCTAATGCCGTGCGCAGCCAGCAGAATGCGCAGTGCAGCCAACTCCGCCAGCACGATCTCGAGCTTGCGCGCGATCTCCTCCGTCTGGTCCGAGCGCCGCCGGCACTGCGTCACGACAGGCCCGACCGGACGATAGGGCACACCTTCGATTCGTGTGAAATGCGATAGACGAACTGGCGTGCCAGAGCGGGATCAGCGTGAGCTAACTCTCCTGTCCATGCCGGCCACTGTTCGGTCGATACCCACGCACGCAAAATTAGAGTCAGTGCATTTACTGCCGTAAAGCGTCCTGTTTGGTAATGTAGTCGAACGGATCGCATGCGCGTAATGGCCATTTGAACGATAAGAGCAGCCTGATCGATGCATTCGGCTGCGGTACTCATTGGCCTCGCTGTCGCCATTGCCGGGTCAAGGGCGAAGTTATTGAACCGCTGTCGGGTCACCGTCAGTGATCTGCCGCTATGAGCTCGGAGTGAATGGCATTTGCGGTGTTGAGGCAGGCATCCAGTGGTAGAGATCCGAAGGCGAGCTGGCAAAGGAGATAGTTGACGCCTGCCTCTTCGACGTGATCGAGAAGCGTTTGGCGCACCGAAGCGCGCGTGCCGACAACGCACAGTTCACTCTCAATTGCGGCATCCAATGTCAGGGGCAGGTTGGACGGAGGCAGGATGTCATTGAGGTCGTACAGGAACTTAAAGCTCTTGAGCCATGTTGCGTAGGCTCGCGCCGCGAGTGAGCGGGCCACTGCTTCAGAGCTGGCAATAACGACCATGCGGAGCAACGCGAGAAATGGTGCTGAACTGTTGACGTCACCCTCGGCGTTTTGATGAGCGCGATAGACATCGGTTATCTTACGAACGGCAGAAGAAGCGCCCATGCACGCGAGATTGGCGCCATTTGCCGCCGCCCAGCGGGCGGAGCCTGGCCGATTTGTCGCAATCCACGTTGGGGGACAAGGACGCTGGTGAGGTGAAAGCGTCAAAGGGACTTCGCGCAGCGCAAAATGCTGCCCTTCGTATGAGAGCGGGCCCCCATTCATCGCGCCAACGAAGATTTGGGAAGCTTCCTCGTAACGGCTCGAGGCCACATCGGCTCCAACGCCAAAATAGCTCAATTCGATCGGCAGAGAGCCGCGACCAAGGCCGACCTCAACCCTGCCGCCGCTCAGGTGATCCAACATGCAGATCTCCTCGAATGCCCGCAGCGGGTGATAGAGGTTGAGCAGCATGACCAAAGGACCGACGCGAAGTCGCCGTGTGCGTTGTATGACGCTTGACAGAAACAAGTTCGGCGACGGACCCAGTCCATGCGGAGTGCAATGATGCTCCGCCAGATGATAGGCATAGAAACCGAGCCGGTCGTAGGCCTCCGCCAGCGTAAGGCGGTCCGCGTATTGCCGTGCGATATCGCGGCCGTCCTCGTCAAGATGATCAAAGATGCCGCAGGTCAGATTTGAGGGAACCACGTTTCTCACTCACTCATCTCCTATATAGAGAGGACCGGAGTCCGCCGGGTTTTGGGAGTGCAAGAGGCGCTCGCTGGCAATGCGCTGTATTACTGCGAAGCCGTTCACAACGGGTCGTAATGCGGCGACTGGAGAACAAACTGGCTCGGGGCTGCCTCGCGAAGCTGCATCATGTGTGGGTCCGGATCGATTACGACAGACATCTGTGACATGAGTGGAAGGGACCATTAGCCACGACATCCCACTTTCCTAAGAATGCTGCCGACGGCGCCAAGAAACGCATCCATCTGGCGCTTTGTACCGATGCTAACCCGAATGCACTCTTCCAGGCCGGCATCCGGAAAGAAGGCAACAAGGACTCTCTGGTCTTGCAACGCCGCCTGCCACCATCTGCCACCCTGGCCTACCGGCACACGGGCGAGGAGGAAGTTCGCGTGGGAAGGCGTTACGCAGAATCCAAATTCAGAGAGGGCGGCCGTTACGCGCTGGCGCTCAAGCCTGACGTGGCGATGGTTCTCCTCATAAGCGTCGCGATGCGCAAGGACGCTCATCCCCACGGCGTGAGCGACCACATTCATATTGAAGACATTCTGGATGTTGCGAAGTCTCCCGATCAGCTCGGGATGGCCGAAGCCGAATCCGACGCGGATGCCAGCGGCGGAATAACTCTTGGAAAATGTGCGCAGGACCACAAGATTCGAATGTTGCTCAACGAGGCGTAGGCCGTCCTCAGGTGCGAAATCGACGTAAGCTTCGTCCAGTACGATCAATCGGTCAGATCGTGTAACGAGGCGTTCGATCTCGGCGAGCGGAACAAAGGTTCCAGTTGGATTGTTCGGATTGGCCAGCAGAATGAACTTGGCATGTTTAGCCGAACCGAAAAGCAGCTCGTCCATCGGCAAGCAGTCCGGTTCAGACCAGGGAATTTCAATGAAGCGGGCCCCTTGCAGCATGGCAAGCTTGCGATTGAATGAAAAACCCGGCGACATCATTGCAACGTCGTCGCCCGGGGCAAGAAAGGCTCTGTAAATGAGGCTGAGCAGTTCAGACGATCCATTGCCAGCCATCACGCGATCAGTTGCTATGCCATAGGCAGCTGCGGCCGCTTGCCTCAAGCTGACATTGTCGTCTTCTGGATAGCGGTATTGCAGCTCGAGAGCTGCAATTGCGCTTCGCATCACGACGCTTGGCAAAGGAAAGGGGTTCTCGTTCGTGTTTAGTTTCACGCAATTGTTGCCGGTGGTGGGCCGCCCGGACGGTAGAGCATCCAATTCGCGAACCACCGGCGAAAGCGAGGAAAGCATAGTCTGCAACTTTGCATCCAAAGTGGTGTTCTCCCTTTTTGTCGACGAGAGTAGTTGAGGGCGTTCGGCGAGCCTACGTGGGTGCGTGCGCTTTGTTCGGACCCGAGAAGCGCGAGGCCCGCGTGAATGTGAGTGTTGGGAGGCAGACTTGGCTCTAAGGGCCGTACCGGATCAGACTCCGTCTCAAGGTCCGATAGCGATCAGCACGGATCAGGCGTCGCACGGCGTTTTCCGAACCAATACCTGCTCCCAGGAAAGGGATGGAAGTCCCTCGACCGAACAGCGCAGCTAACGATTGGCTCAAGCTCGCGCAATCCGCAGACGGACTGCGCGTGACTGACATCGTTTCACGACGTACGGTCGTTCTAAAGAGGTCCTGACAGCTCACTCCCGAGAGCGAGGCGGGCATCAATTTCACTGACTGGAAGAAGACACCGGTCTTCGTCGGCCTTACGAATGTGGATGTGATGCTCACTGCAGTGGCACCAGACGAATGGGAACGTACTCTTCGGGCGGCCCTGCGAGCGCGCACGATAGCTGTGATAGCATTGCTGCGAGGGTGAGAAATGCTGCGACTGCCGCGATTGCGAGGCACGTGAGCAGCGCGTAATCGATATATCGAGGATGGTTCATCATTCGAACGCTCCGTACGGTGTTGGCACGGGCGGTCAGTTCTGCTCGACCGCTTCGACGGTATTGTCGCGCCAGCGGTAAACGATGAAACCAGGAGCGGCATTGTCTCCCTTGAAGTCGAATCTAACAGTGCCAATAGCCGTGTCGATTAACTCGGAGCGGAGGGCCGCAGCGACCCGCATAGCATCGAAGGTGCCGGCCCGTTTGACGGAGTCGGCCCATGCTTGAACCGCGGCATAAGCGTAGAGCGTGTAACCTGCGGCGGCTAGGCCCGAACCCTTGAGCTTGGCGACAGCAGCTGCGCCTGCAGCATTCTTCGTCGGGTCCGGCATAAACGTAAAGAGCGTGCCGTTCGCGGCCTCGCCGGCAATGGCCCAAAAGTCGGTTGTCATCAGCGGATCGTTGGCGATCACGGTCAGACGTGCGCCCGCCTCCGCGGCTTGACGCACGATCAGGCCGATCTCGTTGTAATAGCCGCCGATATAGACGAGCTGGATTCCCTCTCTCTTCAGTCGCGAAACGAGAGCGGTATAATCCTTCTCGCCTGCAACATAGCTTTGTCGAACGGGATGCTCGCCGGCTGCACGAAGGCGCGATTCAACGATATCGGCGATACCCCTGCCTGCTGTGCTCTTGTCGTCGAGGACTGCGAGCTTTGCACCTTGGTGATGCCGCGCGATGTATTCGGCGGCAACTCTGCCTTGCTGGTCATCGCGGCCGCAAATCCGAAACAGGGTCGTTAGGCCACGCTCTGTCAGACGGGGATTGGTGGACCCAGGTGAAATCTGAATTACCTCGGCTTCGGCGTATATGTCTGAAGCCGGAATCGACGAAGATGAACAGAAGTGACCAACGACGAGCTTGATTCCGTCAGTTGTCAGGCGATTGGCGACAGCGACAGCCTGCTTGGGATCGCATGCGTCGTCGGCGATTCTCAATATGAGCCTTGTGTCAGGCAGCAGACCCGAAGCATTTATCGAATCCACAGCTGCGGCCGCTCCATCGCGTATCTGCGCGCCGAGCGCCGCAGTGCTTCCCGTCATCGGACCCGCTATGGCAATGTAAACATCTTTTGCCCTGGCGCTCGAGCTCAGGGCCACGGAAAGGAGCGCAGCAGCTGCAAGCCTGTGAATGCGAAGGATCGTCATATTATGACTCCCGGTGTCTCGCGAGACGACTTGGTCTGCTTCGCCATTCTGGTATGACGCGGCGGCCAACAGTCTGGCGCAATGATGTTTGGATCGAACTCAGGTTGCGTACGAATAGGCTCAGGTTGTTGCCAGGTTGGGCCATAAGCTTCGGGCGGGCACGGACGAGCAGACGTTCCGACACTGGTCAAGAGAAGCGGTCGTCTAGGGGCTGACAGGACCAATATCGAACATTCTGCTGATACCCGGTAGATTCGCCAGTCTCCCGTGCTCGACAGGCGTGTGCCGAGGAGGCGCTTGGAAGGCGCGTACGACCATCCATCGACTTGTTCTCGTCGAGAACTCTCACCGAGAACTTCCGAAACTAATGCCGATCATTGGAGTCTACCTCGGTTTAACCGGCGCTCTGTCTGTCGCCCCGTCGATGCTTTAGAAGGTACAATGTGACGCTACGTACGAATCAAGTACTTCGAAGCGTGCTCGTTGGGGTTGATTGCCAAGATCGACAGAGCGAAAGACCCAACCGACAACGCAGAGTCCGAGGCGACTGCTAGGGACAAACCATCCGCGGTCAGACAGGATCACCATCACCTCATCCGGTTTAGAGACATTTCAGTAATAGGGCGTCGCAACGGGTGCGCTCAACTCTTTCCCAGCTGGTCCTCCAGCGCGGCGAGGGCGAGATCGAGGTATCGCATGAGGCTCGCATCCCAGCCGGCGAGATTGTGTGGTTCGGTCAATCGCGTCAGCACCTTAAGTATCATCGAGACAGTCGAATCAACTCCTGCGATCTCAGTCAGCAGCGAACGGGCCTGACGCGCGATTGCATTTGCCCGCTCGCAGCACGGAGGCTCACCCTGGTCCATGCAGCTTCGCAGCTCGTCCCGAATCTTTCGCCACCGATCTTCGCGGCTAGCGTTAGAGGCGCACGTGCAGATGGCAGAGGGGGTACGCTCCTCAATCCGCGACATGGCATCTAGCGTCGCCGGCAGCTCGTCGACACCGACTTCTCTCTTACCTTGCGTCGTCATAGTGCGCAATCGATCCCGTAATAATGTCGCGCGCGCGACTTGAAGCTCAATCCGCTCCAGATGGTTTCGCAACAGGTCCGTGAGAGATGTCCGCCCCTCGATCGCCTTGCGGATCTCAGGAAGCGAGAAGCCGAGCTCACGTAGAGCGCGAATCTGGGAGACGCGTTGTAGGCTTTCCCGATCGTACATGCGGTGACCGCCACAGGTACGTTCCGACACCGTCAATAACCCGGTATGTTCGTAATGATGCAGAGTGCGTACGGTTACACCGGTCGCCTCTGCAAGTTCTCCAATGCGCCATCGGCGCCGTCGTGGTATCGCGTTTGTCATGATCCTCAATTTGCAAGCCTACAACCTGACGTCACGTGAGAATCAAGTTATTTCAATGATCTAGATGATGCGTCTCTTGCTGCAGGCCCCAGAAGGTTAGAGTGCATGCCGGTGCTCAAGCGGCCGAGACAAGTGCAAGCATCAAGTACGCTAGCGACGCCAATTCGTCCCTCGCTGCGCGTTGCATCACCAGTCTGGCGATCGCCACGCGATTCTCGCTGGTTCGCATGCATGACGGTAAAGACGCGATCGCTTGATCGAACAGCCTTCCCAAGCTCGCGAGATCATCCGGATCGTAGACTCCGCTCGGCTTATCCAACAGAAAGCTCCCTTGATGATTGCACTCGCGCCGCACGTGACGAAGCCGTTTGGCTGTGGTGGGGCAAAAAGGAGACGGAGCGGCGACGTGTGCGAAAGAATGTGACGGGTGCGTCCACGTGGTGCCGTTGTGCAACACGGCGTTTGCTTCCCTTTTGCCCAAGAGCGCACTAACCGAACTGTACATGTCTCCTCGATCCTGCAGCAGCGGTGGCTATTTGCGGCCTGATCATCAGGAGAAGCGAAAGCATGTGCGTGGCAACCCGCTGAGACACGGCCTCCCGAAACGGGAAGCCCAGACACAGCACTGATCTGACCAGATGGCTCTTTTTCAGTCGCAATCCTTGCTGTGACGTCTATTACCTAGGCGCGCGGTGCGGTTGATTGGGTTGATTATCGTAGATCAGTCGCGCGATCACGTGCGCGGCGCGGCGCGGCGGCCGGCTCGGCGCCTAACAGCTTCTTCGACCGTCGGCTAGCCCTCTTGTGTTGGCAATGTGGGCTCGAAGGCGTCGCTCGCGCGATTGCTCCCAGGTTTTGAGTGCCGGAAGATGATGGCTGCTCTTCAACGACGCAGGTCCGCCGCCGTAAACGTCGGGAGAATGAGGGGAGGCGGAGCTCAAGACCGGTCCTGAAGACATCATCTCAACGCAGGCGCATCTGAAGCGCCTGGCAAAACGTTGCTCCCAATTTAAGGACCGGGTCTCGAACAATCGTGCCATATCCGTCGCATGTGGCGGCACTCAAAACGCGTCTACGGGCCGCCCCAGGTGCCGCGCGCTCACGCCCGGGGAAAGCCTTGGCATAACTAATACAGCAATAACTTGCGTGTTTAGGCTTGCGCCGGCTCGGTGTCGCGGAGCGCAGTACATCGGACGGCCCTCGGCAGATGTAATCCACCCGAAGTGCAAGGATTCCTAGCGACACAGCCTTTGCAGAATCACTTGGCAAGCCTTTGTTAGCCCCGCTATACGGCTCCGCAATAGCAAAGCAGAGATGCTAGAGATGCTGTAGCTTGGTGGAGGAGTTTAATGCGCGTCTTAAGACCGTGCTCAAGTCAAAGCGACTCCCCAGATCGGGGGGGCAGTGTCTGGCGGATTCGCCGCAAGGATCCCATCGAACATAAGGCTCGACGGCGAGCTGTCGCGGTATTGGCTTGCTCGTCCGGCCGCTCACTCACTCAATTCCAGCCTCTAACAGTATCGCTTTGGCAAGCGCGCTGGACATAGATGCTTCGGGTAAGATAGGCAAATCATCTTGCCGCAGCAAAGGAGCCCTTCGGGGTTAGCGGTGCGAGGCAGCAGCTCGAGATGGACGGCGGTGGCGCGGTGTGAGTCACGCCGCGATCTTTCGAAAAACACGATTGTTGCGACATCGGAAAGAAGGACCCCGCGCCGATGATCCGATTTGGCTCGGGTGAACATGTCGGCCGAAATGATCGAAAGCTGGAGGAGGAGCAGGCTTGGCGAATGGGAGCGGCGAGCGCTTACGCGGGCGCACCTTGGCACAGTTGCGGTCCTCTCATCATGAACACTCCTCACCGCAACACGCGCGCAGCCGGAAAAGTGCCGCCAGCTGATGTCACTTGATCCGGGTTGGTCCTGCGGTCTGCAAGCTTGCAGTTGCACTCGATCACGCGGCATCGCGCGCATCGAGAGGAAGATAAGCGCCGTTGAGAGAGGAAGTGTTCCGAATTTTCATTGTGACATTGTGCAAAGACACGCAGTCTTCCCCGCCCATCCGGGTTTGCGCGAGCTGGCGGTTGGCTTTGGGGTGCGCGATCGTGGGCGGCGTTTGCGTTCAGCTTTCATGTCGAACGACCTGAACGAGCAGGAAGCGCCTCTGCCGGTCATCAGCCATTTGTATCTAGTGGCGCGCTTCGGGACTAACTCCATCGCTGTTGAAGGCAAATGAGATCCACCAGTTCAGGCAAACAGCACGGGTTCGCTACCAGGTGAAGCCTGCAACTTCGATCGCAGGTGCTGGCCTTGAACCTGACGCGGAGTGCGATTCAGGCGAGTTTGGTGCTGAGGCCGAACATTGTTCGCCGGACACGCCACATAATTTCTGCGTACTCTGAAGCTGGCGCATGCACCTGTGATGCGGTCCCGTCCGAATCAGCGGAAAGTCCTTAGCCGCCAAGCGAGCTGTGTGATGCGCAGGATCGTCACGGCACGGCGAGTCAATCGGCTGCGACCCGACCAAACTACGCTTAAGCGCGCTTTTTTTCACTATGCCAAACGTCAATCAGAGGACCGGGGGCTTCGGGCCTGGCGTAAGTTCGGTCAGCGGGAGCAGGCCGCAACCGGCCCGAACAGTCCTACGACGGGCCGTGACATTGGCTGATCTCGGATGGAGAGACCATCGTGGATGCCTGCTGCAAGAATATGTTGCGCAACCACATGCTTGCAGGATCAGTATTATGAATGGCGGGCCATTGGACGGCCTCTGTGAATGTGAGAAGTCGCAGGGGGGGTTCGACAACCCGCAGCGGCATCGTCTGTGCGAAATGGCTGACCAATCTTGAGGGCATGCTCGCTATACGGTTGGTGCCCAATAACATAGGCGGAATCATGCCAAAACCCTGCACCGCGACCTCGGTGCGTATCTTGAAACCATGCTCGAGCAAGAGCCATTCGTGGAAGGAGGGCCTCAGGGAGCGCCCGAACTGGGCTTCCACGTGCCCGATCGAGATGTATTTCTCGAACGTGAGACGCGATGCTAGCTGCTTGTTCATGGGGCAGCCCACGCAGACGAAAGTGTCCTCGAACAGAGCCGCCTTCGGATGCGCGCTCGACATGAACATCTGCGGATACATGAGAAAATCGACTTCACCGCGCCGGAGAAGCTCATCAGGTTCCTCTGCGGGCGGCAGCAACTCGAAACTGATTGTTGGTGCTTCCCGCGCGACGCGGTCCACGACCCCTCGAAGAAACACGACGGTCATGAAGTCAGACAGGATGATCCTAAATCGCCGATTCGATTGAGACGGATCGAAGCCGTCTGGAGAAATAATGGAGTGCTGAATGTGAGCGAGAGCCTCGCGAATCGGGGCTGCGAGCGCTTCAGCCCGCGGCGTTGGGACAAGCTTACGTCCTTTCATGGTGAATAGCTCATCGCGAAAGTAAGTGCGAAGCCGCGCGACGGCGGCACTCATGGCAGGTTGACTGAGGTTGATGCTTCTTGCCGCCGTAGTGAGATTGCCTTGCGTCACCAGGGCGTCGAACGCGACGAGTAGATTCAGATCAAGGCCCTTGAAACGCATAATCCGGAGCGATCCACGCTGTGAATGTGTTCTATCGATATAATCGATTTTACCATTTGTACCGAATGAGGATAGCAAACGATAGTTTAGAGAGATGTCAGATCCATCAGAATGGTTACAAACCGTTGCGCGTCTCAGCCCAGCGCTAGGTATCAATCAAGACGTCTCGATCGAGCGGTCGCAGTTTCGCGCGTGTTGCGCAAGCCATATCGCCGTGAGCTAGAACGATCGGAATCCGCAAAGTTGCGTGGGCGTATACGACGAGCAAACCATCGTATGGCTTCGCCAACCCATTCTATATCCACCGTGTACCGCCGTAGACTTGAGCGAACCCTCAACCAGGCCGTAGATTGCCGTCCGGTCGCACCCCTCCGGTTGCGGGTGCCAAATGTGCCTTGGTCGCATCCGATTGGATTGCGTCCTTGCGACGGTGAAATCGTGCGGAACATGCAAGCGAAGGCGTCCTTGGCGAATCTGATGAAAGTTGCGCACACGCGCGATGTGGTCGCGATTGTGAATGCAGATCAGTCAGTGCGTGAAGATCTGACGGATATGGTGTTTTCCGCAGGTTACGTGCCTGAACCATTCGAGAGCGCAGAGGGGTCCTCGAAATCAGACCGCCGTTCGATCACGTCGTGCTTGATCGCGGACATGCACTCGAGCGCGATGAGTGGCCTCGAGCTCTTCGATCATCTGGTTGCATCCGGATGCGCGATTCCCGCCGTTCTGCTCACAGGCCATTCCAAACACGATGTGAGGCGAGGCCCTGGACTCCAGTTCATGAGCAAGCCTTTCGAAGGTAGCGAACTGCTGGCCAGGAGCCAGATAGCGAACAGGAATGACGCCCTATGAACATGATCGTGCCAGAATCCACACGAGGTGTTTCGGCGCGCCCTCCAGTCCGTTGGAGGTTGTGCTGGGAGAATGACCTTGAACTTGCTGACCACATTGAATTATCCGACTTCTTCCGGAAGACCTATGGTCCGACCGGGGAATTCAATGCAAAGCCCTTTGAAGGTCATCGAAGCTGGGCCGGCGCAAGGCCTGAAATTCGGGCAATCGGCTACGATGATCGTGGCGTTGCGATTCACATCGCGGCACTACGCCGCTTCATAAAAATTGGTCAGACCGATCTGCTCGTGGCTGAACTCGGATTGTACGGGGTTCGCCCGGATCTGGAGGGGCTTGGAATAACCCACTCGATCCGAGTGATGTATCCCGTATTGCGAGATCTTGGCGTGCCGTTCGGCTTTGGCACGGTCCGAGCTGCCCTGCAGAAACATATTACCAGGCTGCTCGGGCGACAGGGATTGGCGACTGTTCTGCCAGGGCTCCGCGTCCGGTCCGCTCGTCCGGACATCTACCTCACTGTGCCTCCGACGCGTGTGGAGGACGTGGTCGGCCTCGTTCTGCCGATTGCGAGACCCATGAGCGATTGGCCGGCGGGTGACACGATCGAACGGAACGGGCCAGAACTGTGAGGTCCACAAACGACGCGACTGAAGCGCGGAGCGACTACCCCGATGCCGGCGGAGAGCCTTGCGTCTATCTGAGCTTTGATGATGGTCCCAACCCGCTTTGCACGCCGGCTATCCTGGATGTTCTGGCGCAGCATCGGACGCCCGCCACCTTCTGCGTGATCGGTGCATACGCGGCGGCCCAGCCACAGCTGATCCAGCGCATAATTGCAGAAGGGCACGAGGTCGCAAACCACACAATGACGCACCCGGACTTGGCCAAATGCATAGCGGATGAGGTGGAATACGAGATCCTCACGACGAATAAGGTCATTGGAATGGCCTGCCCCGGGGCCTCTGTGCGGCACATGCGTGCGCCGTACGGGATCTGGAGCAAGGAGGCCTTCGCCGTGTCGGCGAAGGCCGAACTGGCAGCCCTGCACTGGTCAGTCGACCCGCAAGACTGGTCGCGTCCCGGCGTTGAGGCGATTGTTGCCGCGGTGCTGGCCTCGGTCCAGCCGGGCGCAATCGTGCTCCTGCACGACGGATGCCCTCCCGACGAGTTGGGACGCTGCCCTCATGCTGGTCGGCGCGACCAGACCGTGACGGCGCTCGCGCAACTCATTCCAGCACTGCATGACCGTGGATTTGCAATCCGGTCGCTTCCTCAACCTCACTGAATAGATCGATTCCCATGAGCCTGCTTGCCACCATCAGCACCGCTGCTGTTGCCTCCTACGCGTTGCTCTCCAGCGTCCACAAGAGCGCGCAGGCGCTTTATGCGCTGCGAAGCGACGCTCCCCTGCCGCCGTACGACGGGGTCGACGCCGATGCTCTGCCCAGCGTCGATGTCATCGTGCCCTGCTTCAACGAGGACCCGCGCACGCTGGCGGCCTGCCTGAAGTCTATCGCAAGTCAGGATTACCCAGGGCGATTGCAGGTCTACGTGGTCGACGACGGCTCGGCAAATGTCGGCGCAGTGGCCGCGGTCCATGCGAGCTACGCGTATGACCCGAGATTCACCATCATTCTGCTGCCAAGCAATGTTGGAAAACGCAAGGCGCAGATCGCAGCAATTCGCCGCTCATTCGGCGATCTCGTGCTCAACGTCGACTCTGACACGGAAATCGACAGCGACGTGGTCAGCAAGCTCGTGCGCAAGATGCAGGATCCAGCCGTCGGCGCGGCCATGGGCCAATTGAAGGCCAGCAACCGAAACGACAGCTGGCTGACCCGATTGATCGACATGGAGTACTGGTTGGCTTGCAACGAGGAGCGCGCGGCGCAGACGCGGTTTGGTGCCGTCATGTGCTGCTGTGGGCCGTGCGCCATGTACCGGCGCTCCGCGCTGCTGTTGCTGCTCGAGCAATACGAGACGCAGTTCTTCCGGGGAAAACCCAGCGACTTCGGTGAGGACCGTCATCTGACCATCCTCATGCTCAAGGCAGGGTTCCGAACGGAGTACGTTCCGGACGCCATCGCCGCCACGGTGGTACCGGACACGCTCTTGCCGTATCTGCGCCAACAGCTCCGCTGGGCGCGCAGCACCTACCGCGACACCCTGCTCGGTTTGCACCTGCTGCCCGGCCTCGACCGGTACCTCACGCTGGACGTGATTGGACAGAACCTCGGCCCGCTGCTGCTCGCCATCTCATCGATTGCCGCGCTCGCTCAGCTCGCGCTCACGGGCACCGTGCCCTGGTGGACCGGTCTGACCATCGTCGCGATGACCCTGATTCGATGCAGCGTGGCCGCCCTGCGCGCCGGCGAGCTTCGATTTATCGGCTTCTCGCTGCACACCCCGATCAACATCTTCCTCCTGCTCCCGATGAAAGCCTATGCGCTCTGTACCTTGAGCAACAGCGATTGGCTCTCGCGAAAAATAGCGAAATCACCAGACGTTGATGAATCGAAGGGCTCGACCGAAGACGCGACAACTGGACCAAGCCTTAACCCCGGATCGGAAATGCCTGGCGCAATTCGCAGGGCAGGTCTTTCGCGCGCTCCATCGCAGCTGATCGCGCCGGATGGCATTGCGGCCGAGACTGAGTAAGCAGCTTTGTAGGAGATTAGGTCGTGAACGTGCACCAGACATATCAATCGTTGGAACGGGAGCTGTCTCATGAGGATCCGTGGCGGCTCGACGACAATCCGTTCGAACGTGAGCGTCACACCCAATTGCTGCGGCTGTCGCTGTCGAACAGCGCCGTCTCAAATGGCCTCGAAATCGGGTGCGCGGCCGGTGCGTTTACAGAGAAGCTTGCTCCTCACTGCAAACGGCTCACGGTCATCGATGTTATGCCGCGAGCGATCGGTCGCGCGGTCCAGCGGACCAAGAGGTGGTCGCATATCAGCTGGGCGGCGACTGACGTTCTGCAGTTCTCGGCCGCAGAGCTGTTCGATCTGATCGTGGTCGCCGAAGTTCTCTATTATCTCGAAGACATGACACAAATGCGTATTGCAGTCGACAACATGGTCAAGATGCTTGCTCCGGGTGGGCATCTGGTCTTCGGATCTGCACGTGATGCGACCTGCAAGCGCTGGGGGCATGTCGCTGGCGCCGAGACGGTCATCACGATCTTGACTGAAGCCCTCATTGAGGTCGAACGCGTGCAGTGCCAGGGGCAGTCGGCTGACGAAGACTGCCTGTTGGTCCGCTTTCGGAATCCGGAGCCATCTTCGATCCCACCCAACGGCCGAGGCTGAGAGGAGCCACTATGCGTATCTGCGGTATCAAGTTGACGCATGACGGGGCCGTCGCTCTGATTGAGGACGGGCGAGTGGTGTTCTGCGTCGAGCAGGAGAAGCTGAACAATAATCCGCGTTATCAAACCATCGACAACCTGGATTCCGTTGTTAGCGCCTTGGCGGAGCACGGGCTCGATCCGAGCGATGTCGATCAGTTCGTCATTGATGGTTGGGATGGAGAGTTCGAATCCCAGTTTGAAGTTCTTAGTGGGACGACGACCGTCAAGCTCAAGGGCGCGCCGTATATCGAACGCCAAGGCGATAGCCCCCTCGCGTCCCGTGATCGCATCGGCCTTATGCTTGATGGGAAACTATATCCCTATCAAAGCTATCCGCATGTCACCGGGCACGTAGCATCCGCATACTGCACCAGCTCGTTTGCCAAATCCGCACAATCTGCTTTCTGCTTGGTGTGGGACGGCTGCATGTTTCCGCGCCTCTACTATGTCGAGCCGCACGGCATCCGGTTCATCGAGTGCCTGTTTCCGATGATAGGCCACGCCTATGCGACGGCAGGACATCACTTTGGACCTTACAGGCGGGCAGACCGGACCAGCTGGGATCTCGGCATCGCCGGCAAGCTGATGGCCTATATCGCACTGGGAGCTCCCGACGAGGAGATTATTGCGACGTTTCAGGAGCTTTATCAGGCGCACTTTGCCACGGATGCTGAGGGCGCTTGTCATGAGCTTGCACAGATCAACAGCTCACTATCACCACTTGAAGCTCTGCACGACTTCTTCGATGCGTGCGCACTGCGATTGAAGGCCAAGCAGGCCGAAGACATCCTTGCGTCATTTCACGTCTTTCTAGAGCGCCTGCTGGTTCGCACAATTGCCGATGTTGTGCAGCGACATTCGGATCTTGCGGGGGTGCGTAACCTCTGCATAGCCGGCGGCTGTGGCCTGAATATCAAGTGGAATAGTGCATTTCGTGCGACCGGCCTGTTCGATGACGTGTGGGTGCCGCCCTTTCCGAACGACAGCGGCTCAGCGATCGGTGCTGCTTGCTCTGCACTGGCGGCACAGCAAGGCTTTAGAGCTCTGGAATGGACGGTCTACAGTGGACCGACCGTTCGTCCCAGCGAAGTCCCGCCCGGATGGGACGGCGCGCCCTGCACTATTGGCGAACTTGCGGCAATCCTCGCGAGTGACAAGCCCGTGATCTTCCTTGCCGGGCGTGCCGAGCTTGGACCACGTGCGTTGGGTGGCAGAAGCATTCTCGCGGCTGCGAGCTGGGAGGGAATGAAAGACCATCTCAACGACGTCAAGCTTCGAGAGCATTTCAGGCCGGTAGCGCCGATATGCCTGGAGGATCGTGCCGCGGAGATTTTTAGCCCTGGAGTACCTGATCCGTACATGCTGTTCGATCACCAGACGCGACCGGAATGGCGGGACAAGATTCCCGCCGTCGTGCATCTCGATGGATCCGCTCGCCTACAGACGGTTTCCAGAACATCTCAGCATAAAGTGGTCGAGCTTCTCATCGCGTACGAGAAGCTCACAGCCATTCCGCTGCTTTGCAATACCAGCGCCAATTTGCATGGACGCGGCTTTTTCCCGGATGCTGCCGCCGCGTGCCAGTGGGGACGCGTCGATCACGTGTGGTGTGACGGCCTGCTTTGGACGAAAAAGCACGCAACAAAGGACGCGGTGCGAACAACGTCCGTCGCGATCGCGTAAGCAAATGTCAACCCCGGCAATCGACCTTTTCGAGGTGAGCAAGTCCTACAACGACCGGACCGTCGTGGACGCTCTTTCGTTTACGGTCTCGCCCGGAGAGTGCTTCGGTCTGCTGGGACCAAACGGCGCGGGTAAAAGTACGCTTGCGCGATTGATCCTTGGTGTTGCATCACCCGACGCAGGTAAGATCTACGTGCTTGGCGAGCCGGTGCCGGCACGTGCGCCCTTGGCGCGTCGGGGCATCGGGGTTGTTCCACAGTTCGATAACCTCGATCTTCAGCTCACCGTGCGCGAAAACTTGCTCGTTTTCGGTCGCTACTTCGGCATGAGCGCGACCGAGGTCAAAGCGGTGACGCCGTCACTGCTCGAATTCGCCCGCTTGGAGAACAAGGCGGACGCCCGCGTCGCCGAACTGTCCGGCGGCATGAAGCGGCGGTTGACGCTGGCACGTGCCCTCATTAACGACCCGCAGCTCTTGGTGCTTGACGAGCCGACGACTGGCCTCGATCCGCACGGCCGGCACCTCATCTGGGAACGCTTGCGCTGGCTATTAGCGCGCGGCAAAACGATTCTTCTCACCACCCATTTCATGGAAGAGGCGGAGCGATTGTGCGACCGCCTGTGCGTGCTTGAGCACGGCCGCAAGATCGCCGAAGGACAGCCTCATGCTCTGATCGAGCAGCAGATCGGGTGTCAGGTGATCGAGATTTACGGTGGTAACCCGCATGAGTTGCTGCCGCTGCTCAGAACCCAAGTGCAGCACGCTGAGGTGAGCGGGGAGACGCTGTTTTGCTATGCCGCGGATCCCGAGCAGGTGCGTCGCCGGCTTGCCAACCGTCCGGATCTCCGTCTTCTGCAGCGTCCTCCAAATCTGGAGGATGTCTTCTTGCGGCTAACCGGGCGAGAGATGAAGGACTGAACGATGTGGCAACGTTTTGCGCCCGCGCTCCCTGCTAATCCATGGAACTGGATCGCGGTATGGCGTCGCAACTTTCTGGTCTGGCGGAAAGTCGCTCTGGCATCGATTCTTGGGAATCTGGCCGAGCCGATGAGCTCTCTGTTCGGTCTTGGCTTTGGCCTCGGAATAATCGTAGGTGGCGTTGAGGGAACTTCATACATTGCGTTTCTGGCGGCTGGTATGGTCGCCACAAGCGCAATGGTCTCCTCAACCTTTGAAACCATCTATGGGGCTTACGCTCGCATGCAGACAGGTTGCACGTGGGAGGCGGTGCTCTGTACGCCTCTTACGCTCGGCGACATTGTTCTAGGTGAAGTGGCATGGGCAGCGAGCAAGGCCTTGCTCGCCGGGACGGCGATCACGATTGTTGCCGTCGCGCTGGGGTATGCAGAGTGGTCGTCCATTCCCTATGCGTTACCAGCCATCGCCCTCACTGGCGCTGCTTTCGCGAGCCTCGCGATGGTCGTTTCAGCTCTTGCACCGAGCCACGACTATTTCATCTTCTACCAATCACTTATCCTCACCCCCATGATGTATCTGAGTGGCGCGATCTTCCCAATCAGCCAGTTACCGGGTTCATTTCAACGCATATCGGCCTTGTTGCCCCTGACACATTCGGTCGATCTCATTCGTCCAGTAATGCTCGGTCGGCCGGTCGACAGCGTCGGTTTGCATGTGGGCGCACTTTGCATCTGCGCAGCGTTGCCCTTCTTCGTCTCGGCCGCGCTGCTTCGGCAACGCCTGATGCGGTGAGAGGAATAAGGCGTAAAGCGAAGCGCCGCGCGTGCGAGATCAGACACCGGACGTAACGAACGCTCGATTCGCGGCCGACGCTTATATGAACCTCGTTTCGTTGGCGATGCCTGCGGCCCCGCAACGACGTGCGGCCGACTCGCCAAGCGAGCGATACGAAATAGGTCAACAGACCTCTCAGAATGAACGGAGAACAAGATGCTGTGTCTAGGATTGAGTGGCGGGCTTGACAGGGTCTATGAAAACCCGCTGCAACTACCGAACACGTTTCTGCACGACGGCGCCGCGGTGCTCGTCAAGGACGGTCGCGTGATCGCTGCCGTCGAAGAGGAGCGTCTCAACCGCATCAAACATTCAAACAAGCTTCCGAGTAGTGCGATTGAATACTGTCTAGCAGCCGCGGGCGTGGAGCTTCGCGACGTCGATCGTATTGCGTTCTACGCGACTGAAGCCTACTGCAATTCGATGCTCGAACGGTTGTTCATCTCACAACCTGAGATCTCAATACCGCTGGATGCGAATCTCCTGTTGCGGCACCTTCTCGCGGCAGAGTTCGGTACCCAAGTTGACCCTTCGCGGGTGTCATTCGTAGGCCATCATCAGGCCCATGCCGTAAGCGCTTTGGCGATGTCCGGTTTTGAAGAAAGCCTGGTTCTCGCGATCGACGGCTGTGGCGACTTCCTCTCGGGTCTGTTGGCGGTGGGGTCGGGCACCGAAATGACCGAGCTCATGACGTTTCCAGAGACCAACTCTCTCGGACTGTTCTATCTGGAAACGATCCGATACCTCGGCTACGGCCTGTTCGACGAATATAAGGTCATGGGATTGGCTCCTTATGGAGATCCCGCTCGCTATCGAGAGCTTTTCTCCCAATTTTATGAGCTCTCCCCCAACGGTGCCTACCGCGTTCACCTCGACCGTATCGGCCCGGCATTGCTGCGCAATATCGAGGTCCGGCGAAAGGGAATGCCGTTCACGCAACAGCACCGAGATGTGAGCGCTTCGTTGCAGGAGGCGCTGGAGCGGATCGTCTTTCACATTCTTCGGCATTATCGTGAGCAGACCGGAATGAAACGGTTGTGCCTGGCTGGCGGGGTGGCCCACAACTGCACGCTAAACGGAAAACTGCTGTACTCAGGCCTGTTCGAAGACATTTTTGTGCAGCCGGCCTCGCATGATGCCGGATGCGCATTGGGCGCAGCACTGATGGTATCGAACGAGGCCGGGCAGGCTCCGCCCCGTGAGCGACTACAGGCGGTTTATTGGGGGCCCGATGTCGGCAGCGACGACAGCATTGAACAGCAACTGAAGGGATGGACCGGACACCTCGAGATTGAACGGACCGCTGACGTCGCAGCCAGAGCAGCCGAGTGGATCGCTGATGGCGCTGTGATCGGGTGGGTACAGGGCCGGTCCGAGTTCGGCCCTCGTGCGCTCGGCAACCGCAGTATTCTTGCGGACCCGAGGCCCGCGGCAAACAAGGACCGGATCAATGCGATGGTCAAGAAGCGCGAGAGTTATCGACCGTTTGCGCCATCGGTTCTCGAGGAGGATGCGGGCGCGTTCTTTGAGTTGCCGGATGGTCGCGCAGAATATCCCTTCATGAACTTCGTCGTTCGCGTGCGCGAATCCATGCGTGCGTTGCTGGGCGCGATCACGCATATCGATGGTACGGCTCGGCTGCAAACGGTGTCCCGCACGAGCAATGCCGCCTATTGGGAACTTATCAATGCGTTCAAAGCTCGGACGGGTGTCCCGATTCTGCTTAATACGTCGTTCAACAACAATGCCGAACCGATCGTAGATTCCGTTGCCGATGCGATTGCAGCCTTCTTGTCGACCGAGCTGGATGGCCTTGTGATCGGGTCATTCCTCATCAAAAAGCGGGCAACAACGATCGAAAATTGGACTGCGCTCGCTGTATCACTGCCGCCCCATGTATCTCTTTACCGGGTTCGCGCTCATGCGGGCCGAGACCGCCAGGAGACAATCTGCGAGATCCGCATGGGTCACTCCAGCCATGACGGCGTTCGCGTCTCGCATGACCTATTCGACATGCTGATGCAAATCGAGAAGGAAGCTGTTCTTGCCGATCTTCTCGCCAGGGTCACCTCTGACAGGACCAGGCGCGAAGCTCTCCTGAACGAGCTGCGCGGGCTGTGGGATCAGCGTCGTATTCGGCTGCATCCGTCACAGACTGTGCAGTCGTAAAAAGTGCGCAATGTGACACCTCTTGCATGACCTGCCAATCACAGTGCCGTGCAGGATGAGTTTGCGGGTTGAGTGACTTGCGTCCAGGTGACCAGCGTCCGGCGTGGATCGGCATCGCAGATCAGTTGGTGCGCCACACTCGCGGAACGAGAAGGATTTGGTAAACGTGACGAAGGAACGCTTTGTTGTTTCTCGGAGGCGCACCGGCTTTGGTGATTGCCTCTGGTCGTTGGCATCAGCCTGGTCGTACGCGCAGCGGACCGGGCGAACGCTCGCTATTGACTGGCGCGGTTCCTGTTATGTCGACCAACCGTTCAGCAATGCCTTTCCGGTGTTCTTCGAGCCGGTTGAGGAGATCGCTGGCGTGCCGGTGATTTGCGATGACAGGGTCAACCAGCTCTCGTTTCCCGGCCCATTCTTCCCGCCGTGGTGGAATAGGCCATCGATCGACTGTATCAATCGTCCGGACGAGCAGATCTTCCGAGAACGTGACGAACTGACTGAGCTGTTCCAAGCAGGAGACGATAACGAGGCCAACACCATTGTCTGTGACGCTTGCCTGATGTGGCGTTGTGGTGAGGAAGCCGAACGACTGATCTTCCGAAACATCAAACTCAGGTCTGAGATTCGAGCGCGGATCGAGGACTTGTATGAGCAACACTTTAGCGGCCATAGTATCATCGGCGTTCATGTTCGGCACGGCAATGGCGAAGATATCATGGGGCATGCTCCGTACTGGGCCGATTCGGAGCTCGCTCTTCGTCAGGTCTGCATGGCAATCCGTAAAGCCATGGCTTTGCCATATCCAAAGCCTGTTAAGATCTTCCTGTGCACGGATAGCGCACAGGTGCTCGATCACATATCGGGTCTGTTTCCCGATATCTTCGCCGTACCAAAACGGTTCCAGGCCGATCTGGCAGGGCCGTTGCATAGTGCGGAAATGGGAATTGAAGGTGGAGCTTCCGCGCTCATCGACATGTATCTTCTTGCGCGATGCGCCACCGTGATCCGCTTTCCCCCCACCAGCGCCTTTACGCGCTATGCCCGTCTGCTCGTGCCACGCATTATTGAATTCGATCTAAGCAATCCGGAGCAGTTGACCCTGGTCGATAATCCATACGAGCATTTCGCGGCTTCATGAGGTGCCGCGAATCTGAACCTGAGCAATCGTCGCCTAGATCGTCGGCCTGATACTGCTGGCTTCCACAGCATCGGGTTTCGCAACGTCCGCAGCTGAGGGCTGACCGACGCACTGCCGGGATGCAGTGGTACAGCGAATGCCCGGCGAAGCGTAGGCCAATGCCGGCGAGCGTCGGCGGCCTTGTCCCAGGATACGTCGGACCGCGACGTGTAAGTCGACTGGCCGGAGAAAAGGTTAGGGTCCCGGCATCGCCGGGCCGAAACCGCCATCGGTGGCCACGCGGTGAAGAGCACGGCAATGGTGGCCCGGGCCGCCGAGGAATTTGACGTAGCAGACGGCCACGTCAGAATGTCCCAGCAGCAAGGACGCGCGTCAGGTAGACGTACCGCCGTTTCTGCGTTAATCCCTTCGCGGTCAGCTCGTCTTCTGGACGACGGCCTTGTTCATGCGCTGGTTGCGAAATACTTTCGACCGCATCTGATCAACGGCACGAGCCCCAGCCCATCGATGTCGAACCAGAGCCGCATCTGCGGCGGCGCGTCCAACCGAGGAAATTGAACGAACTGGCCATCGATCCTGATCTCCGCACAAGGCAGCTAAACTATTTCCGCCAATTCGAATGAGCCACAGACCACCCCTGGAGTGCGACGCGGTCAACGGGCCGGGGGGGTGACGCGGCGTTGCTGTTGTCGAAAAGCAAACAGGCCAGATGTTCAGAACCTGCCATTTGTCGCAAAAGTGCGCCCCTTATGCCCTGCGTCGCTTTGGCCCGGATCCTGCACCAGGTGCACAGCCGATGGGAGCGGAAGGGAGCCGCGTGTGAATCTAGATCTACCAGATGACAAAGCGGTCGTACCTCAATCGTCGGAAACGGACCCTAGCGGTCCAATTCACGCCGATCGAGCGGGCCGTCCGCTGCGTGAGCGAAAGACGCTGGTATTGACTGGGGCATCGCGCGGTATCGGTCGCGCCACCGGAAAATTGTTTTCGAAAGCCGGTTGGCGCATCATTTCTTGCGCGCGCCAACCATTGGACGCGGCGCGCCGGCCATCAGACTCAGAGGGCGACAGCTATATCGAAGTCGACCTGGGCGATCATCGGATGCTGCCGCGCGTGATTGCCGAGATCAAGGAGCGCCTTGCTGGCGCACCGTTGCACGGACTGGTAAACAATGCCGGCAACTCACCAAAAGCGGCAAACGGTACCAGGCTGACATCGCTGGCGACCTCAGTCGACACCTGGATGAGCGTGTTCCACCTCAATCTGGTGGCACCGATCCTACTCGCTCAAGGCCTGTTCGACGAATTGAAAAGGGCGTCAGGCTCGATCGTCAACGTGACGTCGATCGCCGGCTCGCGGGTGCATCCAGTTGCAGGCTCGGCATATGCGACTTCGAAAGCTGCGCTCGCTTGTCTCACGCGCGAAATGGCGCACGATTACGCCGCGCATGGCATTCGCGTCAATGCGATCGCGCCCGGCGAAATCAAGACGGACATTTTGTCGCCTGACACGGAAGCGCATCTTGTGCCAAAGATCCCACTCCGCCGAGTGGGTACACCCGAAGAGGTCGCCAAGGTCATTTTCTTCCTATGTTCCGATGCGGCAAGTTATGTTACCGGCGCCGAAGTGCCGATCAATGGCGGGCAACACTTATAATTCAATCCGCCCCTAAAGAGCCCCGGCTGTTCTGAGCTTCATCGCTGGGAAGTCATGTTGGTTGGGGTGAATCCGCGCAGCGAGTTGGAAAGAACAAAGCGGCAAAGCTAGTCACTCTAAGTGCTGCCGACGTGCCATGAAGAGGGGTAATCTCTCGTTCCGCCCTGAGAACTAGATGTCAGATCGGCATGCAACACGAATCCAGCAAGTCCGATGGGGAGGATCGAGAAAGGAACGGAGAAGTCGGCATGCTAGACAGCATATCCCTGCGCGAAAAGCCAAACTCAACCTCCGACGCGGACGCTTCCGCTTGTATTGTGCGGTCCCAAGAGAAATCGCTAAGCACGATTGTTGAAATAGCGCACACGCTCACTGGCCTATGTCGGCTCGAGGCTAAGCTGACGAGCGTCATCGAGCGCCTGGGATCGCTCGTGCAGATGCGGCGCGGCATCGTATGTTTGTTCGAGCATGACGGCGGGCCGGAGATCATCGTAGAGGACGGCAGGAGCGAAGACCGCGATGCGCACTGCCGGGTGCGCTTGCCGCAAGGAGCAATCGATCAAATCGTCGCCTCGGGGCAGCCGCTCATCGTGGAGAATGTAGCGCTGCATTCGGCCTTCAGTTCTTCGGAGGTCGATATGCTAAATGGCGGCGGTCATACGCGTGTTGCGTTCATCGGCGTTCCCATAGACGTTGACGGCAAAGTTGTGGGTACGCTGAGCATTGACCGCATCGCGGACAATGGGACGCGTGCGCAGCTCGAGGACGACCTCCGCCTTCTGACGATGGTCGCCAGCCTGCTAGGCCAGACGACGAAGCTGCATTGCTCGTTTGTGCGCGATCGCGGGCGCCTTATGGACGAGGAGTTCCGGCTGCAGAAGCAACTCTCCGAGCTCAAGCCTCATGGGCGTGACCGTAAGAAGGTCCAAGTCGAGGGAATGATCGGCGACAGCCCGGCGCTGCGCGCGCTACTTGACAAGATCGAGGTGATCTCAAAATCAAATAGCACGGTTTTGTTGCGTGGCGAATCGGGTACCGGCAAAGAGCTGGTCGCGAAGGCTATTCACGAGCGTTCAGCGCGCGCCAAACGCCCCTTTATCAAGCTGAATTGCGCAGCCCTCACCGAGACCGTGCTGGAATCCGAATTGTTCGGACACGAGAAGGGGGCGTTTACGGGCGCATTCAACGCGCGCAAGGGGCGCTTCGAGATCGCCCACAAGGGAACGCTGTTTCTGGATGAGATTGGAGAGATCTCGGGCTCGTTCCAGGCGAAGCTTCTGCGCGTGCTTCAGGAGCAGGAATTCGAGCGGGTGGGCGGCAATCAGACGATCAAAGTCGACGTTCGCGTGATTGCGGCCACGAACAAAAATCTTGAAGAGGCGGTGGCAAGGAACGAGTTCCGTGCCGATCTCTATTACCGCATCAGCGTTGTTCCTCTGCTATTGCCGCCGCTGCGGGAAAGACGCACTGATATTCCGCTTCTCGCCGCTCGTTTTTTGAAGAACTTTAACAATGAGAACGGCCGTACTCTGGTATTCGATTCAAGTGCGATTGAGGTTCTCATGAATTGCGGATTTCCCGGTAATGTCCGTGAGCTCGAAAACTGCGTGCAGCGGACCGCGACGCTAGCGCGAGGATCGTCGATCGTAAGAGATGATTTTGCGTGCTGCCACGGGCAATGCCTGTCGGCTTTGCTATGGAAGTGTGGACCGGCGGAAATGGCCCGACAGCCGAGCCCGACAATCTCACTGCCTGCTAGGCTGAGCATGCCGCCAACACAAGCCGTCACACCCGTTCAGCCGGTGAGCAGCGAGCTGACATCGCTGGGGCCACCCGGGCGCCCCGTGGTGGGTGCCGCGAAAGTCACCGATCGCGAGCGCGTCATCGCAGCCATGGAAAGATCCGGGTGGGTACAGGCGAAGGCGGCGCGCCTGCTTGGACTGACCCCGCGCCAGATTGGCTACGCCTTGCGAAGACACGGCATCGAGATCAAATGCTTCTGAGCCAAGCGTCGAGCTCGCTCCTCTCTCTCTCGCTCGGCCGACTGGCATAGGAGAGCGTGGAAAAGAGGCGGTCGCCAGCTCGGATGCATGATGGGATGCTAGCGTTGTGCCTTGGTTGGGATTTACTCGTCGGCGACGCGTAGGGCGTCTTCGCTTCGGCCAGTCTTGTCATCGTCTGTTTGCAACGTACGCGCCCTGAAAATGGCTTTGGCTCGAAGCGGCGCGTGATCGCTGCGGCTCCGTTGCCGCCCCTGAATCCGATCAGCTTGAGATCACGCCGGTGCGTAAAACATCGCAGTTGCGACAACCGGCTCGTTCAGCCTGCATTCATTCCTCGTTGGCGAAATGCCTTGGATGGTATGACATTTGCTGAGTCGGGAGTTGGCTCGGCATCTTAGGAGAAGTACATGCACAGCATCGTCTGCATCAAACAGGTCCCCGACTCCGCGCAAATCCGCGTGCACCCTGTTACGAATACGATCATGCGCCAGGGTGTGCCGACAATCATCAACCCCTATGATCTCTTCGCATTGGAAGCTGCACTCGAGCTAAGAGATCAATTCGGCGGCGAAGTCACCGTCCTGACAATGGGACCGCCGTCGGCCGAAGAATCTCTCCGAAAGGCGCTGACATTTGGTGCCGATCGCGCTGTCCTGCTCACCGACCGTAGCTTCGCGGGCTCGGATACGCTGGCGACGAGTTACGCGTTGGCGAGCGCGATTCGCAACATCGGCAAGGAATATGGCCCACCGGACGTCATATTCACCGGCAAGCAGACGATCGACGGCGATACGGCGCAGGTGGGACCTGGCATTGCAAGGCGGCTCGGGGTCCAGCAGCTCACTTATGTTTCCACGATCAAAGCGTTGGACCTCAAGCTACGGACCATCGAGGCCGAACGGCGCTGCGAAGGGGGCGTCCAGGTGTTGGGTTCCAAGCTGCCGTGTCTCGTCAGCATGTTAGAGGCAACAAATCAAATTCGCCGCGGCGCAATGATAGATGCGTTGCGTGCCGCCCGCACCACAATCGTAAAATGGAGCGCCCAAAGCGCCGGCGTGGATGACATGACTAATTGCGGTCTGAGGGGTTCGCCGACCGTCGTCAAACGTGTTTTCGCGCCCTCCGCGCGAGCGGAGAAAGCGACGTGGGTGGAGGCGGCCGAGCAGCCGGCGCAAGCATTGATCGACGCTATGTTCAAGCGCAACCCTGTGCTCGAAACTGAGCTCGCACAGCTCGCCTCATCCGCGCAAGCTCGCGGTGCGTGAAGTCGCGTCTGATCGAGCGGAGCGAGCAACGACCTCGGTGGTGGTTATGCATTGGCCGCGGCTCGTTACACAGGCACGATGAAACTTCTCGACCACTCCCGCCAGACGAAGAAGGTGAGCCTTCAACCTGCTTGTCCGAGGGCCGAGAGGCCGGCATCGGAGCAGGATACAAGACGACTGGCTACGCTAACGTTCGGCGCTACCTGCGAGAAGACCAGGCCACTGGGGGACTTCACGCAACCCGACGATGAGCGCGCTCGAGTTTTGTGACAGTCGCACAGAATATCAGCGCGTGGAGCTCGCGCGAGGGATCTCAGTCCTCGCGCGAGATCTGCCGTGTTTCACGCGACTGCAAAGTGCGGGCAGTGCACCGTCCGACCGCAGGACTGAATGGAGGTTAGATAGACTCAGCCATCCTCGGTCAACATCGCCGCCAGTTCGTTACTGCCCCAGATCACATAGGAAGAAACCGTGTCGGGCAGAACGGGCCGCTCACCATCGTGAAAATCACCGCAGGGATAGTCGCGCACCAATTTCAGTTCAGCCTTGGGCGGTCAACGTCCCGCGGGCGCGCGCGTGCTGGTAAATTGCGCGCTTACGGCACGGTTAGAGCGCTCGGGTCGCAACGGCTTCGCAACTCTCTTGGTGTTTCCTGGATAAACCGTGAGTGCGGCGATAATGCCGAGCAAAGCCGCAAACATCAACCAGAAACCGGGCGAGGCCTTGTCATCGGTCCGCTCGATCAGCCAGGTTGATGCGAGCGGGGTAAACGTGCCAAAGAGAGCGGCGGCGAGTGCGAAGGCCAAAGAAAAGCAGGTTGTGCGAACGTGCTTCGGCACGATTTCGACCAGAGCGCCCAACATGGCGCCGCTATAGGTACCAAAGTAAAACGAGAACATCATCTCCACTATCAGCATCTTGCCGAAGCTTGGATCGGTTACAAGCCAAGACAACGCCGGATATGCAGTCGCCAAGGCAAGGCCGGCAATGGTCAGCAGGACCGGTTTCCGGCCGATTCTGTCGGAAATCGCGCCGCCAATTGGGTTCCAGATGAAGTTCGTCACCGCGACCAAAAGCGTCACTAAGAGAGTGTTCTGCGAGGACAACTGCAATACGTGCCTGCCGAACGTAGGCGTGTACACCGTCACGAAATAGAAAGTCGTGGTCGTCAGCATCGCGATCATCATGCCGAGAATGACGATGCGCCAGTTCGCAAGTGTGGAGGCAAAGACCTCGCGGGCCGTTGGGTGGTTCTTCATGACCAGAAACTCCGGAGTTTCCTCCAGCGTCCGGCGCAGGAAGAAGATAAGCGGTACGATCAAGCAGCCAAGGAAGAACGGGATCCGCCAGCCCCAAGCGGCAACCATTTCGGCCGGAAGTGCTTCGCTCAAAAAATATCCGATAAGAGCAGCGACAAAGATCGCAACCTGCTGGCTCGAGGACTGGAAAGATGTGTAAAAACCGCGGTTGCCCGGAGTGGCAATCTCGGAGAGGTAAACGGAAACACCACCAACCTCAACGCCGGCAGAAAAGCCCTGCAACAGCCGTCCGAACAGCACGATCGCAGGTGCGGCAATGCCGATCGTCGCATAGCCCGGACAAAAGGCGATGATGATGGTGCCAATGGCCATGATCGAAAGCGTGATGATCAGGCCTTGCCGACGGCCAATCTGGTCAATATAGGCTCCAAGCACGATCGCACCAACAGGTCGCATCAAGGCACCCAGCCAGAACACACCGAAGGTGTTAAGCAGTGAAGCGGTTTCGCTTCCTGATGGAAAGAACGCGTTTCCGATGGCACTGGCGTAGAACCCGAACAAGAAGAAGTCGAACTGCTCGAGGAAGTTGCCGCTCGTGGCACGTAAGATGGCGCCAATGCGCGATTTGGCATTTGAGGCGTGCGCAATGGGCGCTGGTGACATGGCGAGTTTCCTCTCGATTTTGAAATGGCCGCTTCCGGAGAAAATCTCACCGCAGCCGCGTGCAGTTTCATGGCCGCGAATCGGCCATTAGGGCACTGTCGACCAAGCCGTAAGCGCCTGACGTTTCCGGCATATTTTCGGCAATTGCCGCAAACCCTCACAATTTTCGCTCGTTATTCCGCTCGTGCAGCAGGAGTGGCTCTCAAGCTACTGAACCCTCGGGCAATTCTCGGCGCCAAGGTCGGCGACAAGGTTGTTGTCTGTGGCGTGGCCGAAGTTCTCATCAAGCGTACCGATATGCAGTGAAAGGGGAAGAACGAGATCGGTGGCATACAAGCCGCAGCGAGGAGCTCCGTGAGATGTCGTGCTAGAGCAGCTCGCGAGCCTGCGATTGGGGCCGAACTGCGCTATTATCCCGCCCGATCTCCAGCGATGTCGATATGCTCAAAGTTAACCGGAGGTTCCCGGATAGGATTTTGTGAGCGCGCCGGCGATCAAGCGCGGCGCCGATGGCTATGCTTGTAAACAGCCACGTTGTCTTCGAGCGAGGCGCGCCTCGTACTTCGAGTGGCGCTCCGGTTCGTATGTGGTCCAAACCCGGCGTCTCCGTAAACAGGGCAAGAACAGGCACAAGCCTCGGTGGCATCGGGGCCTGGAGCTGGGCGGCACATCGCGAGTCGATCTGACCGCGGCTTGCGCATTCGGAATCTGACCACGACAACCGAGGTCGCATCACTTTGCCTTATTCGACGGTTACCGATTTCGCGAGATTTCGGGGTTGGTCGACGTCCGTGCCCATGAGGATGGCCGTGTGGTAGGCTAGGAGCTGCACCGGAATCGCATAGACAATCGAGGTGAATGTCGCACCCATCTCCGGCAGCACAATGGTCGCGAGTGAATCCATGGATACTTCTGCGGCTCCCCTGGCGTCCGTTATCAAGATAATCTTGCCGCCGCGTGCAGCGACCTCCTGCATGTTCGAGATGGTCTTTTCGAACACCCGGTCGGAAGGAGCGATGACGATTACGGGAACACTCTCGTCGACCAAGGCGATCGGGCCGTGCTTGAGCTCCCCGGCCGCATAGCCCTCGGCGTGAATATAGGATATCTCTTTCAGCTTCAGTGCCCCTTCCATGGCCAGTGGAAACGACGTGCCGCGACCAAGATATAGCACGTCACGCGATTTGGTGATGTCGCGTGCGAGCTTCTCGATCTGCGGCTCGTTGGCCAGCGCCGCTGAAACGAGCCGAGGAATTTCGATCAGCTCGCGTACCAGATCGATGCTGTCGCTCTCCGACAATTCACCGCGGGCCTTGCCGGCAGCGACTGCCAGCGCCGCCAGGACGACCAGCTGGCATGTGAACGCCTTGGTCGAGGCAACACCGATTTCGGGCCCCGCGAGTGTCGGCAATGCTGTCCCGCTTTCGCGCGCAATGGTCGAACTGAGTACGTTCACGATCGAGAGGGTATGCAGACCTTGCGATTTGGCGTAGCGGAGCGCGGCCAGCGTATCGGCGGTCTCGCCTGACTGCGAGATGAAGATAGCAAGATCTCCTTGGCGCATCGGTGCCTCACGATACCGAAATTCGGAGGCGACATCGAGCTCGACCGGAATACGAGCCAGCCGCTCGAACCAGTATTTGGCGATGTGGCCGGCGTAGCCTGCCGTACCGCAAGCCGTGACCGAGATATGTCCGATCTCATTGAAGTCGAACGGAAGCTCCTGCGGCAGTGCCACGCTCTCGCGGGCAATATCGACGTAATGCGCCAGCGTCTGCCCGATCACCTCTGGCTGTTCATGGATTTCCTTCGCCATGAAGTGCCGGTAGTTCGCTTTATCGACGAGTGCCGACGACGCGCCAGAGTTCACCACATCCCGGCGGACGACTGTGCCTTGTGCGTCGTAGACCACGCTGAAGTTGCGGTTGAGCACAGCCCAATCGCCATCCTCAAGGTAGGTGATCAAGTCGGTAAGGGGCGCGAGCGCGATAGCATCCGATCCGAGATACATTTCGCCTTCGCCATGCCCGATCGCGAGTGGTGAGCCCTTGCGCGCACCGATCATGAGGTCGTGTCGGCCCTTGAACAGAATTGCAAGCGCAAACGCGCCCACTAGCCGCGGCAGGGACGCTTTTACTGCCTCCTGCGGCGAGCTGCCATTCTTCAGATAAGACTCGATGAGATGCGCCACCACCTCCGTGTCCGTTTCAGAGGCGAAACAGGCGCCATGCTGTTTCAGCTCCGCGCGCAGCTCCCGGAAATTCTCGATTATGCCGTTATGTACGACTGCAACATTGTCCGTTGCATGCGGATGAGCGTTGTGTTCGGTTGGCTTGCCATGAGTAGCCCAGCGCGTGTGCCCAATCCCGACATGGCCTGAAAGCGGATGGCAGCGAACACGTGTTTCAAGGTTTTTCAGCTTTCCCTCGGCGCGTCGAAGCTCGATATGATTTCCTTTGAGCGTTCCGATGCCAGCTGAGTCGTAGCCGCGATATTCCAGTCGTTTAAGTGAATCGATGAGGCGATCCGCGACCGGACCGCGCCCCAAGATGCCTACAATTCCGCACATGGCAACCAGTTTACCTCAACTTCAAAACAGAGCGTCTCGCAAGACGCGCCTGACCAATTCGCTCGCTATTTATCGACCGGTGTAGTCGTGCCGGCCTTCCATCGCGCACGCGTCACTCGGCGTGCGCGAGCTCAAAGCAACACCGGAAGCTTAATCGAAGTCGCCAGACGATCTGAAGCAACTTTCTGGGAATCGGACAATGAGCGCCGTCAGCAATTAACAGCTGCATGATTCTCTCCTTTGTCCGATTTGGCCGATACCGCTAAGAAGTCCTGGTAGGTCTGCCGCATTCCATCTGTAAGCCATGTCCTCGCGCGCCAGCCGAGCTTTGCGAGGCGGCTGACGTCGAGCAGCTTGCGCGGCGTGCCGTCGGGGCGCGAGGTGTCGAAAGCGATCTCGCCGCTGTAGCCGACGATCTCTGCGACGACGCGCGCGAACTTGGCGATGGTGATGTCCTCGCCGGTGCCGATGTTGATCAGCTCTGCTCCCGAATAGGTCTTCATCAGGTACACGCAGGCGTCTGCCATGTCGTCGACATAGAGGAATTCGCGCCGTGGCGTGCCGGTGCCCCACACGGCAACGCTTTTGGCACCCGCGACCTTCGCCTCGTGGAAGCGCCGGATCAGCGCCGCGACGACATGGCTCAGTTCGGGATGATAATTGTCGCCGGGTCCGTAGAGATTGGTCGGCATCACGCTGATGAAGTCGCTGCCGAACTGGCGGCGATAGGCCTCCACCATCTTGATGCCGGCGATCTTGGCGATCGCATAGGGCTCGTTGGTCGGCTCCAGCGGACCTGATAGGACCGTGTCCTCGCGCAAGGGCTGCGGCGCCAGCTTCGGATAGATGCAGGAGGAGCCCAAAAACATCAGCTTCTCGGCGCCATTGAGATACGCAGCATGGATCACGTTCGCCGCGATCGCGATGTTGTCATAGATGAATTCGGCACGCAGCGTGTCGTTGGCGACAATGCCGCCGACCTTGGCGGCAGCAACGAAGATCACCTCTGGCCGCGTCTTGGCGAACCAGTCGAACACGGCGGCCTGGTTGCAGAGATCGACCTCGCGCCGGTCCACCGTGACGAGATTCACGTTCTCCCGCCCCAGCCGGCGCACCAGCGCACTGCCAACCATGCCGCGGTGGCCGGCGACATAGACGCTTCTGCCCTTCAGCTCAAATGGTGCGTTTGCCACTGGCCACATCCCGTTTGGCATCCGCCAGGTCGCTCGCCATCATTTCCGCGACGAGTTGGGCAAACGTCCGCTTGGGCGTCCAGCCGAGTACCTTGCGCGCCTTGCTGGCATCGCCGACCAGGAGATCGACCTCGGTGGGGCGGAAATAGGTGCGATCGATCCGGAGTACGGTGTTGCCGCTCTTGGTATCGACGCCGGTCTCCTCGATGCCCTTGCCGCTCCATTCGATACGGCGGCCGACTTCGGCAAAGGCAAGCTCGACCATCTCTCGCACCGAGCGCATCTCACCGGTGGCGAGCACGAAATCGTCCGGCTTGTCGGCCTGGAGGATCTTGTGCATGCCTTCGACATAATCCTTGGCGTGACCCCAGTCCCGCTTGGCCTCGAGGTTACCAAGATAGAGCGTCTGCTCCAGCCCGAGCTCGATGCGGGCGACGCCGCGGGTGATCTTGCGGGTGACGAAAGTCTCGCCTCGGATTGGGCTCTCATGATTAAACAGGATGCCGTTGCTGGCGAACATGCCGTAGGCTTCGCGGTAGTTCACCGTGATCCAGTAGCCGTAGAGCTTGGCCACGCCGTAAGGCGAGCGCGGATAGAACGGCGTGGTCTCCTTCTGTGGGACCTCCTGCACGAGGCCATAGAGCTCGGACGTCGAGGCCTGGTAGAACCGCGTCTCGTTCTCCATTCCGAGGATGCGGATCGCTTCCAACAGGCGCAACACGCCAATCGCGTCGGCATTGGCGGTGTATTCCGGGCTCTCGAAGCTGACGGCGACGTGGCTCTGGGCGGCGAGATTGTAGATCTCGGTCGGCCGGATCTGCTGCACGAGACGAATCAGGTTGGTCGAATCCGTCATGTCGCCGTAATGCATCAGGAACGGCACATTGCCGAGATGCGGGTCCTGGTAGAGATGATCGATCCGTGCGGTGTTGAACGAGGACGAGCGCCGTTTTATGCCGTGCACGATGTAGCCGAGCGACAACAGGTATTCAGCAAGATAGGCGCCGTCCTGGCCGGTCACGCCGGTGATTAGAGCGACCTGCCGTTTGCTCTCTTGGTTTAACAAATGATTCCTCTGCGCAGGCTAATGTCGTTCCCCGATCGACGACGTCAATCGCGTCTGGCTCTTCGAAATGCGGAAGCGTCACGCTCTCGAACTGCCGAAGTGTGGACCTCTACAGGTATTGCGTCGATTGCTCAACTGTACGGAGGTAAACCCTCCACCTCGAAAGAGTTTTGAAGGACTATACGAAAGTTTGTAGTCCGGCAGAGTTTGTTCGGCCTTCGTCAGGCGCTTCTCTATTGCTTGGGGGGCCCAATGAATTGCAGGGCAGCTAAGAGGTAGCAGACCATTTGGTCGAGAAGCGTTCTACAGTCTCTCCGTGCTCAGCTTGCGCGTCGAGCCAGGGAGTGTCCCTCATTCCTTGTCCTTGCCTAGAAGTTTTCTAGTCTTGCTGTTCATCCAGGTGCGACTGCGAGCAAGCCGGCGCAAGCAAAGCCTTGAAAGTTGTTCTCTGTCGCGCAGTCCGTATCATCGATCAATTCCTGGACGATCGTGTTGGTGGTCGGACAAGCAAAGGGGAAGGCGCGCATGTTGCAGCCCCGCGGCAGAAACACGCGGGATGAGCTGATCGTGGAGGGAGCCGACTCGGGCTGTTCAAGCACGCGCCGCCTGCTCGAATGCGCCAAAAGGGGCGTGAGCTTAGAGGCGCGCCATCGAAATGGATCGCTGGCTTATCGGGTTTGAACGCCGCGTAGCGCTCAATCAAGGTGCCGAGATCAATCTTCGATCGCTCGCGTGTCTAAACTTCCACATCATTTCCGTTCCAAGGCGATCACATGAGGTTTCCAATGCTCGTTCGTCGGGTGTTAAAGGGCTCGTTGCCTGCATCGGCGTCGGCCCTGGGGCAATCGTCCGGCCTGCATCTCGAGCAGGCCCAGCTCGCGGAGCTAGCGGCAGCTCTCTTGCTGCCGCAATCAGCCGCTATCCATGCCGCGCGCTCGTCCCGGACTACTCGTTGTCTTCTAGTCTGCTTTCATTCAAGGACGGGCGCGTCCGTCCGACCATGGCATGACGTGCATTCGGACATGGTGATAAGCGCACCATGATGACGGCTTTTGGCGCAGTCCCGTCACAATTGGTTCCCCGCACATATACGCTCTTCCAGGATCGCCATTCTTGAAGCCAACAATTGCCCGACATTGGCCCTCACAATGGTCGACGAGCAACACCGTGTTGGATCCATCGGGTCTTCTCACATCACCGCTCCAGGATAGCGCATCAATCTCGCAGCGGCTCGTTGGCACTTGGCGCTCGCAACCGTATTTCGAAGTCTCCAATGCTGGATTGGTCCTTCTTACATCTGGGCAATCGTGACGTCATGCGACTTGACGATTTGCGTAGACAGAACAGGAACAGCGTCCCTTCGTACTCAGCGCGATTCCTCAGCCGCTTTGGCAGAACACCTCTCATCACACGCGATCGGCTTGCTTCGCTTTTGTCCACAGGAATTCTAGGGCGAGTGACGATTGGAGCCACCTAGCAGGGGCACTCTACAATCTGACGCTACGTACGATTCAATCCCCTGCGGGGATTATTGCGGGAATATCTCACGCCAGGAGCCAGCCGCGACGGGAGGAGGGCGGGAGGCGCTGCGCCAAAGCGGCTGGCTTTCGCTATTCGTCCTCCGCGGAATTGCGCAGCCAGGGTCTGCCCAAGTGTGCCGGCATAGCTACGCCGCGGCGGTGAGGCGGCTGGTCGTGCTACGAGCGACCACGCGTGTCAATGAAGTTCTTGTAAAGGTCCATGGAATAGGAGCGCGCTCGCCGGCCGAATCAAGCGTCCATGGCGAGGATGCTCTGTGGCATCTGTGCGAATTGGCGCCTCGTCTATCCGGCCGAGCTCTCCCGCTACACTGTCTGGGTGGGGCTGTTTCCCGGGATTTCTCGGGGCTGGTGCCGCGGGGCAGAATGGGAAACGAGATCCATCGGCAGCGGTTATTCTGGTCAATGAGTGCAATTCCCGCCAAGGCACTGAGCAGTGACTTTGCCGTTCCAGACAAACTTTGGACGATGGACCTCGAAAGGCGCCGTCAGGTGCAGGCCGCGTCAGGTCAACGATCATTGCGGGTTCGATCCATGTGGGGGCCGTCATGCGTTGGAAGACGGCGCCCAGCGGTGCTCAGCCCTGGACCCGTTCAGAGCGTCGCGGTTTAGGTCCGGATTGGTGCGTTTGCTATAATCGTGGCTGGTCTCCAACAGTTGCTATGGGCGCGTGCAACTCCAGAGCGGCCAGGGAAAAGGCAGTAAGTCTGCCGGCAATCAAACGGCTGTTGGAACGAGCGGCGCAGCCCATGCTCTCTGATCGCCGGGCAGGGCCTCGTAGGCGGCGCCGATCGGCGCTCCTCCCCATTCATCTTGAGGCGCGAGCGACTGTTAGGCCGGCATTCTCCAGTGCATCCAAGATCCTATCAGCAACCACCCGGGGATCGCGCCGGTCCTCTATGCTCACGCTACAGGCCAAGGTAGCTGCCATGATCGCGTGAGCCGTTTTGCGCTGGAGGCTGTTGTACTCGGCATACTCGCCGCAAGTGTTGCAGGTGATCACTGGTCGGCCGGTCCAGGGATCGTGCATTGCGATCTCGCACCAGTTATCTCTGTGACATTTCTGGCAGAGCATAATTAGAGAGTTCCCTGTGATTTGAGCTCGCGCTACATGGTCGTCAGTTGAACGACTGCTTGGCATCCAAAGCTGCAGAAGCCACTGCACTCTGGAGGCGCTGTTGCCGTCCCGAAAAACACGATGGACGCGGGCTCGGAAGCAATCCGCCCGAAAGGGCTGCGGCGTGAGCGAACACTTGATGCATCTCTGCCGAGAGCGGCGGCGATGACGCCGCCTCCGTGCTCTTCTGGAAACGCCGTTGAACGCAGAGCGCCGAGCATCTGCAGAGATCTGCAGCGGCCGTTCAATGTACCATTCGACATAGTGCCGCCCGTCAAAACCTCGCTACTCACTACGCGTGGATCATTGCCTCGATGGCTAAAAGTACGACCAGAAATCCGCCCCGCTGAACGAGGTTGCGAGCCCATCTCGTCGCCTATCACGATCACCTCGCGCCTAAAAGTGTGGTGCCGTTGGTCGCGCCGCTTGCTCGCGTGATCCTGCATTGAGTTATCGTCCTTTGGACCAGCGCAGCCCTTCGTGCCTTACGAGCGGTGTACAGCCGTGTTCCGTTTGCTTCAAAACGCCGCATGTGATGGTGTTCATCGTCGGTCACCTAGCGCTGTCCAATTGCCGATAGCCGCAGCGGCTCGATGACAGATCGCCACTTCGGGCCACTTGCCTAACCCATTCGCCAAGTGTGCGAACTCTTGCTCGGTGAAACGCGCAGTCCCGGTGAGGCGGCGCAGGACCTCCTGGGAGATCACGACTGCGACTTCGCGAGAGGTGACCTCCTTCGGCCAGTGACTGAACGCACGCATGAGCTGAGCAAGCTCCTGCTCGCTAAAATCACAAACCTGGAAAGTGCGGCGAAGAATCTCCTCCGCGATGGCTACCGTCGCATGGCGAGAGACCTCCTCTTGTCGCCATTTGCTGAAGCCGTTGGCGAGGATCGCCAGTGCTCGACGCGTAAAATGGGAAAGCCGGTCGGAACGGCAGGCCCGAGAAAGGACCTCTTGCGCGATCGCAGTCTTAGCTTCGCGCAGCGGAACTTCCGTTGGCCATTTGCTAAAGCCGTTCAACAGAATAGCCAGTCCTTGCTGCGTAAAATCACAGAGCTGACCGGCCCGTCGGGCACGGTAAACGACCTCCCGGGCGAGCGCAGCCGTCCCGTCGCGAAGAGACAGCTGTTGTGGCCACTTGCTGAACCCATTTACGAGGTTTGCCAGTGCCTGTTCAGTAATGCAGGAGACGCCGTCGGCGCGGTCACAGCGGGCGAGCACTTCACCGGCAATTTCAATTGTGGCTTGGCGGCAGCTCGGGTCCTGCCGCCATTTGCTGAAACCGTTTACCAGCATCCCGAGTTCCTGGTAACGAAAATAAGAGAGGCGCTCGGCACCGCGAGCGTGACGGATGACTTGATCCGCGATCGCGACGCTCGCCGCGAGACAGGCAACCTCCGCCGTCCATTTGCTGAAGCCGTTTACCAGACTCGCCAACTCATGGTGATCGACGGAAAGCCCGCGACGAACGAGTTCTCCTGCAATCTTGGCGGTGGCTTGCCGAGGCGCGAGCTCGCCCGGCCACCTGCTGAATCCGTTTACGAGCTTAGCCAGACGCTGCTGACTGAAATCGGAGAGCTGATCGGAGCGGCGGAGAAGTTCGTTGCTGATCGCGATCGCTGCCTTGCGACAACTGGAATCTTCCGGCCGCTTGCTAAAGACGCTGATCAGATTCGCCAGGTGTTCCTGGGTAAAATCGGAGAGTCGATCGCTTCGGCGCACAAGCTCATCTGCGATGATCACAACTGCCGTGTGAAAGCGTTCCTCTCCTAGCCATTTTCCGACGCCGTTCACGAGCATTGATAGATGCCGCGGGGTGAGCGCTGAGAGGCGATCATCCGAACGCGTCCGGCAAGAAATCTCAGTTGCGATCCTGAGAGCGGCTTCACGAACCGCCGGTTGATCCGGCCACTTGCTAAAGCCGCTTATCAGCAATGATAGGTGCTGGCCGGTTAGGTCCTGGAGGGGCTCGCTCTCGTCGCGGCAAACTTCAGCAATTCTGATCATGCCATCGCGGCAGTCGGAAGACCCAGGATGGCGGCCAAATGAACACGCAAAGAGCGAAAGTGATGTGAAGTCGACTTGTTCCATCAGTGCGTTATTAAGGCGGGAGAGCTGAGCCGCCAGAGCTTTGGAAAGATCGGTACCTGCCTGACCGCCAGACTGCCGGCTGAGCGCATCACATATTGTGGCGTATTTCGATGCTAGCTTGAGGCGGATGTCTTCCTCGAATCGTGGAACAAATACGATCTTGAACGCAGTCGCGGCCTTTCGCAGGAAGCGTGCGCGATTTGATCTCGTGAGCTGCTTGGAATCGTCGAATAGTGAACCTGAGAATGCGCGCACGTCCTGACAACGGCAAGCGTCGCTGATCGTTGCGAGAAGCTCATCGAGTGTGGCCATCGTTCGATTTGGTGGCTCTGAGTGTTCCGCGCGAACGTGCTGCTCCAAGCGGAGGCGGTCGAGTGAGACTGCTTGTCCAGGGCGCGTCATCTGTCGACCCTTCCCCGACCAGGATCTCGAACTGAAATCGGATCGCGACATTGCTCACGCAAGCTGACTGGAGTTCGGACAGGTAGCGCTGGTGCCCTCACACCGTATATGTCTGCTGCACAGGCCACGTGCGTCCCGTCTGTAAGTCGTCGCTCCCAAGCCATCGGCAGGCGATCGTGGACGCTCGCTCGCAAGAAGACCCTACAATCTGACGCTGCGTCCGATTCAAGCCATTTATGTCGAGAGCCGCGCATTTCGCGCAGAATTCTGCGTCAGCGGCCGGTGAAGCCAAATCTCGTCCATCATGCTCCGTTCGCGTGGCCTTTCCAATCGGCCTTCTCAACCGAGGGATTTCAGTAAAGCTTACTCGCCGCGCTTACGTCTCTTGCCAGCGGCTTGTAGCATGTCGGACATTAACAAAGCGAGTGGCAGCGCTGACGGCAGATGAGGTGCTTTTGCGAAAGCCAGCCTACGGGATCTTACGTAGGGGCCGTGTCGCATTTTCTTGATCTAAACATTGCATCCTCTTTTGCATGAAGCAGAAAAATCTATTGTCAGACGCCAAACATTGGCGAGGCCGTGCGGAAACGACCCGACTAAGAGCGGAGTCGATCGAGGACGATACATCTAGATGCAGGCTCCTCAAGGTCGCTGAGGAATATGACAAGCTGGCTCGCCTCGCGGAGAGGCGGCAAAGAAGCCAGCTTGACGGGCAGTTCTGATCGCTACCGGAGCGAACTGTGACTGGCGGCCAGCGAAGTCTCTCCGTGTTGGAGCTCGAGGCACTCTAGGGCTGAACTGCGAAACTTCGTCACGCGTTCCCTGGCCGTGGATCCATTGTGACCGGCCACATAGATGACGCATTGACGGTGTCTCAGGCGGTAAGCCGGCTAACCGCTCGACATGAAAAGGACTGAGATGAAAGCCCACCGTCAGATCGTCGCAAGAGCAAAGTCTCTCGTTGACGAACTGGCGAGACATTGGCGTCGCTTTGCATCATGTGCTGAAGCCGATGACGTTTGTTTGGTGCCAAACTAGCCGGTTCGCCGGATCATGCCGCGCCAAATGGCCTCCGCCGCCATTGTTGCTCTGAGGCGTTTCAGTCGGTTCTGGCATCAAGCACGGTTAGCCCAACGCCATACCTTGCGGACTTGTTTAGGCGAAGGGGCGGCAGCAGCTCCTGCAGGCCCGGCTTGCCGCGACAACCATCGTAGATGTCTGTGCCGATTGTCTGCATGAGGCAAGTTCGCAACGAAGGCACGAATGACGAGAAAATCCAAGGAAAGATCAGATGTCGAAAGATAAACTGCAGGAGAAACTCTCCGCTGGACGATCCGGAGAAAGCCGATGTTCGTCTTCCAACTAAGTTCGGTGCAGATGGTCCGCAGTAGTTGGGATTGCCCATGCCGGCGCGGCGGCCGGTCGATGTATGAGTCGGACAACACGAGTGGTGCCGGATTCGACCCTATCGGTCAAAAGAGGGAGGAGGTGTGAGGAAGCAAATTGTAGAAAGGCTCGAAGCGGGACGCGTGCGCGATGGCCGGTTCGCCACCGCGCCCGGATCTGGTCCTTCCGGTCTCTTCTTCGTGCAGGGGCCTTGTGGCTGCCAGCTCAAGATCATCGGCTTCGTTCGTCCGGGATGGGAGCATGTCTCTGTGTCGACGCCACGGCGATCTCCAAATTGGGAGGAGATGTGTCTCGCCAAAGATCTGTTTTGGCATCAGGAGGAATGCGTAATGCAGCTGCATCCTCCTCAGTCACAGTATGTGAACAACAGTCGCTATTGCCTGCATCTCTGGAGGCCGACCCGTCAGGTCATTCCGATGCCTCCGTCAGCCTTCGTGGGCATCGTCGGGCTGGGGCCGTCCGAAGCGGCAATTCTGTTTGCGCAGATGCGTGCCATGTCTTAACGGATCCGGCCGCATCGATGCCAACTCGAGCCGCGGCACGTAATCGAGAGCGCAGTGGCGCTGGAGCCTAGGCGGCCACAGGCCCGCCAAGGGCCCGCGGGCACCACTCTGCGCACCAAAGGCCGCTGCGCTTCTCGAAGCGGCAAGGCACGCCGCAGAATCGGCTCGTCTATTGTGCGCAATGTGACGCGCATAACAACGCCAGCGAGGAATCGGCCAGGTGACGAATTAGAGCGGATCGGTCGATCCGGTACACATTGCGGGCGGCCAAATCCTCGCATCAGTAAAGGACCTACGGGGCGCAACTACGTACGCATCGGCTAGTGACCTGGGTGAGGCGCGTCGGGCAGCGTTGTTGCGCGTGCCTCGATGCTGCGATCAAATCCTGGAAGGCGGGCCGGCTATTAGCCTGATATGCGCGCGATGGCCCGCGCAACTCGGCGATATTTCTCCTTCAATACCGGGCAAGCGTGTAGTTTCCGGAGCTGCGCATGTGGGTGTTGTTTGTATCCACTGGACTGAAGGCGGCTCGCTTGATGGATCGGTCTGACGTGGTCGCCGCCGCCTAACGGGCCAAGGCCGCCGGGGCGACCCGCTTCTGCGTGGCCGGTTCCTTGCGCAATCCAAAGGACCGCGACCTCGATCAGGTCTGCGATATGATTGCCGCCGTTAAAGATTGTGGCATGGAGACGTGCGTAATGCTCGGCATGCTCACGCCAAAGCACGCCGCACGGCTCGCCGACGCCGGCCTCGATTTCTACAATCACAACGTGGACACCTCGCCTGAGTTCTACCGCAGCATCATCACGACCGGGACCTTGCTAGAGCGAATCGACACTCTTACGCCCGTGCGCCAGGCGGGCATCAAAATCTTCTGCGGCGGAATTATTGGCATCGGTGACGACGCCGAGAACCGTCTCGGCATGCTGCGACTGCTCGCCAATCTTCCGAACCATCCGGAAAGCATCCGGATCAAGCTCTGGAACGAGGTGAATGGCGTGCCGGTGAGGTTCACGGCGGAGCGTCCCGATCCGATTGCACTGGTGCGCCTGGTGGCGACCGCGCGGATCATGATGCCCAACAGCGTCATACGGTTGGCCGCCGGGCGTCAGTACATGACTGATGAACTCCAGGCCCTATGCTTCTTGGCTGGTGCGAATTCCATCTTTGTCGGCGATGTGTTGCTGACGACCAAAAATCCGCAAGTTGACCGCGATGCAAGTGTGCTAGCCCGGCTCGGTATTATGTCTGACCCGCTTAAGTCATCCAGAACAGGGGCGTGCCGCGCGCAAGCCATCAGCGTAGGTAAAGAAATGCAGATTGCCCTGATTGAAGGGAACGATTCATTGCGCCTCGGTCACTGAAACCGACCTGCACTATGAAGGCTCGATCTCGATTGATCGCGCGCTGCTGGACGCGGCCGGTATCCGATTAACGTTCGCGTCGAACTGTACAACCTTCGAGACGGGAACACGCTTTGCAACGTTTGTGACAGAAGCGCCAGAAGGGTCCGGCACCGTAGACGTAAACGGTGCGGCGGCGCGACTGGCGAGGCCCGCAGATAAGATAAGTATCGTTGCATACGCGTCACTTGACGAGGAGGATGCGGAGCATCTTCAGGCCGCGCATTGTGCCGGCTGATCGAGAAAATCCGATCCTACAAGTTTGACCCAACAATCCAACGCGGGAAGACCCTGTCCGGCCAGCTGGGAGTTTTGTGGCGTCCATCGTTGCTCAGCGAATGATGAATGATTCCGTCATTGCGGGTATGTTGCTGTGCTGACAAGGCTGTCGCAACAAGACGACCTGCTCGTCCGTGATTCGCTGGTTCACGCCAATATTCATGAAGGAGCGCGAACGGGCCGAGCTGCGTTTCGAATCAGTGCCCATAACAATCCGCTGGCTATCGAAAGCGCAATTTGCGACTGGCGCCCCGCCGCAGGAGCCGGGCGGGTCTGGATCGTAGTTGACGTGCCCCCGCCAAATTAGGCCAGTTTGAACTGGAATTTTCCACTTATGATCCCCTGATGGGGAGAGGAGAATTCCATGAAGGCATCGAAGTTTTCAGAGGCGCAGATTGCATTCGTGCTGAAGCAGGCTGAAGAC